>JAGYMJ010000136.1 GCA_018400625.1 Planctomycetota bacterium | reverse complement strand
GACCGGTGATTATGTAAAAAACCATCCTGATGCACAGGAGGTAAGAGACCGCGCAGAGAAGCTCATGCGGGAGTCTTTTATCGAGGAAGCGAAGTCAGCTTTTGAAACGCGGCATTTTCCGGCTATTCTCGAAAGATACGAGGAAGTTGAGCCTTATATTGGCCAGGATGAGGATGTTCAAAAGGTCAAGGATAAGGCGGAAAAACTCCGTGAGAAATACCAGGCAGAATGGAAGGCCTATGAAGAAACGGAATTTGACTCTAGTGAATCGGCCGTCCAGGTGCTAAAGAAGCTGAAGCAGAAATACCCTTGGGACGACACAATCGCTGACCAGCTGCAGAAAAAAGTCAATGATAACGCGGAAGAACTTAGGTACCGGAAAGAATGCCTACGACAAAAATTGGAACTTCTTCCGTGGGTGTTTGCCGGAATAGCTACGTTTGTCGGGTTTGTGGGAATCTTGCGGGGTTCATTCCCCAGCTATATTCCCTACTCACCCTCTCAGTGGGACCTAGCATCAATTGCTGGAATTGCGAGTTTATTGGGTGGAATTATTTGGACCTTTTATTGGACCTTTTATAGGATAATAGATGTGTGGGAGAATGAAAAAGAAAGCGTGCTGGGCGGTATTTGTTTAGTGATTATTGGTGGATTGATCTGTCTTTGTCTTGGGATTTTTGGTGGTAGTTTACTCGGAGCACTCGGAGCAGTAGCAGGTCTCCTCGTAATTGCTGTACTGCCCGTGGCAATAGGTATAGCATTGGGAGCTGCAGGTGGTGCTTTGTTGGGAATTGCCGTTAAAGAGTATTTGCAAGGAACAGAGCAGGAAGTGGTTGTGGGGGCATGGCTCGGCGGAATAGTTGGGGGCGTTCTGGCTATAATCGCATGGGCTACGGGAAACATAATCCTGGCCAATGTACTCTTCATACCAGTTTTTGCCTGGGTGGGCTACGGGTTGGGGGAGGTTATTTTCTATGTCACAGAGGGGATGAATAAAATTTAAAGTTTTATAGAGAGAATGTTGTGTTTCCGCGCGAAAAGGGGAAAAACATAGGAAACTTTTTCTTTGGTGAGATGAATTAAGAAAAAAGGTATCGAGAATAACACAGCCCCCATAAAATTTTGTCCTAAGAGGAACTTAAATCATGAAAAGTTGCACGCAATGTGGAAATGAAATCAATAGCGAAAAGGCGAGTTTTTGCGAACAATGCGGAGCCACTATGCCGAAAGAGGACAATTCAACGTCCGAAGCCGGGCCCGATGGTAAATGCAAAATGCCCGAAGACACCTCCAAAGAGCTTGAATCGGAGGAGAACAAACAGGAGAAGAAAGAGCAAGCTTCGGATGATGAGCTGCCCGGTAAGGATAAGATACGGGAGAACGATGCCGCGGAGGTGGAGGAGGTGTCTCTCGAATTCAACGATAATCAATTCTATATGAAAGATTGCCGATGTGTGTGTGAATTCGCCCTCCAGAACAATGGAGACCATGTTATCAAACAGGTCAGGCTGTCGCTTCAAAGTGGAGAAGACCTTGACGAAAACAGAATTGTGTCTTCCCTGGATCCGGGAGGACGCCGCGTCGTTCGATTTCGCGTAGAACCACCAAAGGCCGGCATAGACCTTTTGAATATTATACTCAAATACCGTAGTGATAACATTGAAAAAGTGTTTTGTGCTTCGAAAAAGTTCAAAGTGCTTGACAAGGATGCAGCTCCCGAAAACATTACAGTCTATTACGACCAGCGGTTGCAGGCGGAGGGAAGCTCGGCGATTTCCGCCGCCAAATCAAGGATCAATAATGAAATCGCCAAGGGGATCAGTGACGGCTCTTTCAATACGGTCAACGACCTGATAGGCCAGGATTTCCCCGATAACTGGGTGCCGGTGCAGCTTTATCCTGCCGATCATCTTAAAACGGATGAAATCGATTCCACCTCCGGAACGAGCGATGAAAAGACGTCCGAGGATCCGTTCGCGGAGACCGGAGAGCTGCGGCTGCTGAACAAGAATCTCGGGATCGATATAAATATAGAGAGCGACACAATCATTGGCAGGGCCAACGGTCCGTTTGCTGACATATTCGGTAAATATCCTCAGATCTCCAGCACTCATCTTCGCATAACACAGGAACCCCTTAAAGGCTGGTTTGTAACCGATCTGGGCTCTTTTAACGGCACTTCATATAACAAAAAAAAGTTGAGCCCCAACCAGCCCCAGGCCGTTTCCGATGGGGCTTTTCTTCAGATAGCCAATTTAGAGTTTTACGTGCAAATAAAACGCCAACAGGCGGGAAAAACAGGAACTGTGAGGGTATGATATGAAAATGTATATTTTGGCGGTGAGCGATGCCGGATGCGTTAGAGATAATAATGAAGATATGGTGCTGGTCGGTGATTATATATTCAGAAACGACAGCTACAGCATAACCGTTGATCCCGCACAGACCGGCAGCAGGTTTCTTGTCGCCGTCTCCGATGGGATGGGCGGCCACCGGGCTGGTGAAGTGGCGAGCGAGAAGGTGCTGTGTCAGATGGTTGAAAGTATAGAAAACCTCGATTCCGATCTGCCGGAAGAGGTTTTATTCGACAGTATAAGGGAATGTGCGGAGCGAATTCATGCCGGGCTTATTGGCGAGAGTGATACGGATGCAGGAAAGAGTATGGGAGCAACGCTGATCGGACTTTTGTTTTATAACGATACAGCCTATTGTCTTAATGCCGGGGATAGCCGGCTTTACAGGTTTCGAAACGGTTTTCTAAAACAGCTGTCGGAAGACCATACTATGAGTGAGGCAACCGGACGGTCCGATATCGACTCCAGTATACTTATAAATTCTTTTGGCGGGGGCGAGGATGTTTTTTTGGATTGCAGTTCCGCCGGTGGGCGTTTGCTGGAGGATGACATTTTTCTGCTATGCAGTGATGGCCTTTCAGATATGCTTACGGATGAGCAAATCGAGCAAATTTTAATTTCCCAACCGGGAAACTCTCTCGATAGGTTGCTCAACGCGGCGAAGGAAAAGGGGGGAGAGGACAATATCTCGATTGTATTGGTGAAAGTTTTTGGTTTTTAAAGCTGATATGGTATATCTTTATATGTCAAAAATTATGGTTTTGGGTACAATCCAATGTGCTTTTGGCGTTGGTAAATCGAAATGTTCAAATTAAAGGGGTTGAACAATGTCCAAAAAACCCGAGAAGCCGAAGGAGACCGAGAGAGCTGACGGTTCTGTAATCTCTTCCGGCGTTTCGGGCAGGAGCGGGACCCTTCAAGATTCCGGCGGGGAGGTTATTTCTTCCGGTGTTTCCGGAGGGCCTTCCAGTGGGGAGCGTATGGTATCGGCGGGCGTATCCGTAATGGCGGGCACGGAGCTGGTTCTTAACGGAAACACCTATAAAGTGGTGGAGCTTATAGCGCAGAGCAGCGGAGAGGCCGAGGTTTATCTGGTGGAGCGGGAGGGTGAAAAGTATGCCCTGAAGCACTACTATCCCAATTTCAGGCCGCATAAGGGCATATTGGAGCGAATGAAAGGGATTCACCACGACGATGTGGTGGATCTGATCGACTACGGTTATCACGGGGACAGGTTCTGCGAGATTTTGGAGTATGCTGCGGGTGGTTCCTTAGTGGAGTCGGACGAGGACGGGGGTTATAGGTACCTTCCTATAAAGGACCGCGGGAGGCTCAGGCAGATCGTTCAGGAGTTTATCTATGCGCTTGACTTCTGCCACTCGAAGGGAGTGGTGCATCGTGATATAAAGCCGGAGAACACATTTTTTAAGAACGAGAACGGCACCGACATAATAATCGGAGACTTCGGCATATCCACTGCTCTGGATGAGGGCAAGTCAAGGCGCATGTCGGGTGTTGCCAGAACCGAGAGCTATGCCGCTCCCGAGATATATGATGTAGAACCGGAGGAAGACGGCACGTTCAAGACACAGGTTTCCAAAGCCGTTGATTATTATTCCTTTGGTATAACGCTGCTCCATATTTGGACAGGCGAGGATCCGTTCAGTGGAGCCAGCGATCTGGGTATAATGAAGCTTAAGGAGAAGGGGAAAGTGCCTGTGCCAGAAGATATGCCGGAGGAGCTGAAAACTTTAATAAAGGGCTTGATAACCGTTGATCCGCCCGGGCGGTGGGGATGTGATGAGGTTCAGAAGTGGCTCAGGGGGGAGAAGGTAGCGCTCCACTATACGACCGTAGAGCATGAATATAAACCTTTTGGATTTGACGTTTTGAAGGGCGGGAAAGAGTTATTGGTAGAGGATCCGGCAGATCTGCCGGATCTTTTCTCAAAACATCCGTATACGGCCAGGAAGCATATTTATCGCGGCAGGATACAGGACTGGCTAAAGGATGCGGGGGATCCGCTCTATGTTGCCTTGGAGAGAATAGTCGAAGAGGAGTATCCGCAGGAGAAGGAGGCGGGTCTGACGAAGGCCGTTTATGTTCTGGACCCTTCTCGCAAATACACAACGGAGGGAGGCGTTGAATGCGGTGGCCTCGAGGAGATAGGTGATGCTATCGAGCGCGAGGCTTCGCACTACAGGTCGTATCTGATAGATACGAAGAATCCCGATCTCTTTCTTTATCTGGAATCACGGGAGCTGGAAGAAGTGGCAGAAAAATGCCGCGAATATGTGCGTCAACTTAATCCCGACCGCGCGTTCAGCAGCATTTTGCTGGAGCTTCAGGGCAGAGAGAAGCTCAAGTTCGGCAGTCTTTTATTCTACAAGCCGGAGGATATTCTCGGGGCCGATGATGAGGTGAAGAATGAGCTTGCCGCGCAACTGTCGAAGCCCGATTCGAAGCTGTCGGTCTGGCTGGAGCAGTTTTTTGAATTTAAGGGCAGCCAGAGGGTAGAGACCTGGCGTCAGCTGAAAAGACATAACAGCGTGACCCTGTCATATGCGCTTGAGGAGGGATCGCCTTTCCACTTAGGTTCGGAGAAGGTATATAGTCTGGATGAATTCCGGCGGCTCTGGGGGAAAGCCGTATCGGGGAAAAGGTATCAGAAAAAGTTGCTAAGAAGCGCCAAATCTTTTATAGAGGAGGCGGATTTCTGGCTCAGGTGGTATCATGATTCTTCGTATAGAGAGATAGTGGATGGGTATTTTCGGGAGAATCACTCCGGCATGGAACGTAGTTTGTTTGCGCTTTTTACTTTGTATTTGATGGATGAGCTGGAGCCGGACTACTACTGGGATAACATCAAGCTGCTGGTGGATAGCGGATATGAGAGGGGTGTGGTGTCCCGTGATTTGATTAGCAAGCAAGAGGGGTTCTTAAGGGGGAAGAGACGGGAGATGGAGGAGAAGGTCACTCGCTTTGTGGAAGAAGCGGAAAGGTCTATCGAGATCGGCAGTTATGCCGAGGTTCTGGGCGGTTATGAAGAGACCGGTGATTATGTAAAAAACCATCCTGATGCACAGGA
>JAGYMJ010000135.1 GCA_018400625.1 Planctomycetota bacterium | reverse complement strand
GTCAAAGTTATTGTAGTGCAGAAATACTCCTCCACCGGGACAAGCCCGGTGGTAGAAACCCCCAATCAACGTGGTTCACTGAGGACTTACACCTGCCCATTGATGCGATGAAAGTATCCTGCAAGCCCCCCCCGTCTGTTACCACCGGACCCGTTCCGCTGGGACAATATTTGACCACGACCTTCGCCACAAAAACGCCGCCGTTCACTTTCCACGCCGGAATCACCCATTTAATCACAGCTTTCAGCCACGCACTATGCTGTTTGAGACCAACCATGATGGCTTGAAAGGGACGTCTCTTGTATGATATAATCACGATAATTCAAACGAAACAGGCATTCTGCGGTTGCCGCATGAATATCCCTTCCGGGAGAACCGCAGTTCCGTTGATAAGTTGAGAGCATGCCCATAAACAGCTATTTTATCAAAATTTAAGGCCAGGTATAAATGAATTAAAAAAGGTGACCCATTTCATGTCCCCCAAAAACACGCCCCCATCGCATTCTTTAAATAAAAAGCCCAACATTCTGATGGTCATCAGCGACCAGCACAATGCCGATCTGATAGGCTGCGCCGGGCATACCCAGGTTCATACCCCCAACCTTGACCGCTTCGCCGCCTCCGGCGTTCGATTCACAAACGCTTACACCCAGAACACGATTTGCACCCCCAGCCGTGTGAGCATCCTCAGCGGACAATACTGCCACAATCATGGCATTTACGGGCTGTCGGGCCCCGCCCCGTCCGGGCTGGACAATCTGATGCGTCATTGCCGGAGTCATGGGTACCGCACCGCCGCTTTCGGCAAGCTGCACCTTCCGAACCGGCCACAGAACTGGCTGGCCGGCGACCTCGATCGTTTCGGCGACACCTATGAGACCGTCGAGGGGGTTATCGGCGATTCGGAATTTTTGCGTTCTCTCGATTCCCTGGGCTTGCGTGAAAAGGAGGACAGTTGGCATAACCCCAATAATTACGGGCCCGGCAATATCAGCCATGACTCCCGGCCCAGTGAACTGCCTTACGAGCATACCCAGGAGGTTTGGTCCGCCCGCGAAGCTGTGCAGTTCATCGAATCCGGCGACCAGAAACCGTTTTGTGTTCAGGTCGCCTTCCAAAGGCCGCATCACCCGCTGCTGCCCAATGAGCGTTTTTGGAACATGTACCCCGACGACCTGGAACTGCCGCCCACCATCAATGAGGAACCCGACGCCCGGCCGGCCGCTTTCAAACGCATGTTCAAAAAATTCCATCAGCGCCGTTGGGACTTCCCGGACATGGGAGAGGGTTGGGAGGCCGGAGCCCGACGCGCATGGCGCGGCACATTGGCCTGTGTCAGCCAGGTTGACGATGTCTTCGGCTCTTTACTGGCCTTTCTCGAAAAAAACGGGTTGGCCGATAAGACGATTGTCGTGTACTGCGCTGATCATGGCGGTTATCACGGCATTCACGGGATCGAGGAGAAAGCACCGGGGATATGTTCGGACGCTGTCTGCCGGGTTCCGTTGATCTGGAGAGGGCCCGGCGTCGGCAGCGCCATGGTCACCGACCAGTTCGTCGAGAACGTTGATATCACCCCGACATTGCTTTCTATGTGTGATTTGCCCGCTATGGAGACGGCCGACGGCCTGGACGCGTCTTCTCTGCTAAGTGAAACCTCGCCGCCACCGCTCCATGAACTGGCCGTGACTGAAAACGCGTGGAGCAAGGCGCTGCGGTGGGATAATTGGCGGTTTGTCCACTATCCGCGGGATATAAGCCCGGACGGGGTGGACGAAGGCGAACTTTATGACATCGAGGCCGACCCCCGGGAACGGCGTAACCTGTATTTCGATCCGGATTACCAGAATGTTGTCAACGAATGCCGTCGACTGCTTTTGGAATGGCTCATCCGCACCACCAGAACCGTAACAAACCATCCAGCGGTGCGTTACAAAACTTCAGAGCCGGATAATGCTCCCGCTGAGCAATGGAAAGGGGATGTCGTCGTATATGATTATCCGTTAGCCGGCGACGGTAAGGCACCGAACCCGGCCCAGCCGCGTTTCCGTGATCACCAGAATAACAATTATATATGATTTCTTGTGGAGCGGTTTTTTGTGTTATTCTTTTATTCTTATCACACAAAAAACACGAAGAAAATGACAAATAATGAGAAAAAGATTGGACTTCTGGCCGGCAACGGCTTATTCCCGCTCTGCTTTGCTCGCGGCGCACGTGCAAACGGGATAAAGGTGGTTGCAATAGCTATTAAAGGCGAATGCGATCCCGCCCTGGAAGAGCTTGTCGATCAGATACACTGGACCGGCATCGGCAGACTGGGTAAATGGATTAAAATCTTCAAATCCGAAGACATCACGGACGCTGTGATGTGCGGCGGGGTGGAAAAGGCCAGGATGTACCCGAATGTTTTACACAACCTGCCGGACGCACGCGCGCTGAAGCTGTGGTTCTCCAACAGTTCCCGTCAGGATCATGATCTGCTGGGCAGCCTGGCGGATGAGTTCGGAAAGGAAGGCATCACGATCCGCAGTTCGGTTCTTTACTGCCCCCAGTTGCTGGCGCCCGAAGGCAACCTGACCGCGAGCCGGCCAACCGAAGAACAATGGGCGGATATACAATTCGGCTGGCCGCTGATTAAAAAAATCGCCGCCATGCAGATAGGCCAGACCATGACGGTGAAAGACAGGGCGGTTATTGCCGTTGAGGGCATAGACGGCACCGACGCTGCCCTTCGTCGATCGGGGAAGATCGCCGGCCGCGGGATGGTCGCGATCAAGGTGGCCAAAAAAGAGCACGACCCCCGCTTCGACATCCCGTGCATCGGCCCCGAAACCATCGATATACTGAAAGAATCCTCAGCCGCCGTGCTGGCAATAGAGGCCGGCGCAACGCTGCTGCTGGATGCAGAAGAAACGATCCGGAAGGCTGATAAATCCAAAATAGCACTCGTAGCACTGAAAGAGCAAGGGCCGGAGGAGCGAACAGGCCGGATTAACAGCGGAGTGCAGGATGAGAGCCGCTCGTAGTGCTTAACCATCAACCCACCGGCACACGGCACGGTGGTGATTTAATGACGCACTTCTATAATGAATACTTACATTTACGCAATGTTTTGCATGAGGCCCCAATAAGTGTTGAAAAAACATATTTCACCGAAGAATTTCACACTGACGGAACTCCTGGTCGTTATAGCAATAGTGATGATTCTTGCCGGGATGATTATGCCGGCTCTGTCTCGCGCCAGGGAAGAGGCGTTCTCGATGAAGTGTGCAAGCAATATGCGCCAGATCGGGCTCGCTCTAAAAATGGCTTCAGACGATAACGGCGGCAATATTATTTCTCATCTCACCGATGACGGTGGATATGGTAGCTGGATAAATCACCTGTATGTTGATGTGGGGATATCAAGGCCGGCATTTCTGTGCCCCTCTGCATTGGCGTCATTTTCGGCCCATCGTGGACATGGAGAATATGACCATTTATTTGTTCGCGCCACTTATTTAATGAACGTTGTGAGGGAAAGCAGTATCTATGGAGCCTGGCGGATCAGGGGCTGGCAGAATGAGCCTAATCCGGCAAGAATACGTCACCCCGGCCAAACGATATTTGTTACGGAAATTCCGGATACTTTTCGTTTCCTGATAGCTCCCAATAAAACCAATGCCGGGAGAGGAATCGAAAAAATGGGGTACCCCGAAGGCTGGAGCTACAGCGCCAACGGCCAATGGGACGATAACGTTCAGGCGGATTGGATAAACAGCAATACCGACCACGGTCTGCCGATAACCGGCGGTTCATATTCCGACTGGCGTCAGGTCGGCGATCATCATATGGACGGTTTTAATGCGCTCATGGGTGACGGCGGCGTACAGCATATGGTCGAATCAGAACCGACTCAATGGATCGCTTATGAGCCGTGATCAGGCCGCCAGCCCTTTTAAGAAGCTGATGTCCTGTAAACGGGGGCGTCTGTCGGCGCAGCTGGTCTTTTGCCACCGGCGGATTTTTTTAAGGCATGGGAAACGTCAACAGAAGTGTTTTGGAGGAGCTGAGAGCGGATGCTTTCCCGCCCTGTGCCTTCTGTTGCTTGCTTCGGCCGGTTATCCCCGTCGGTTTGCTTCTCTGCGAGCTCAGGCTCTACGAGCTGGAAGCCCGGCATAGTCCGCTTGCGTTGCACCGGCTGATGGCAGTATAATCCCAGAATAAAAGTATTCGGTCATCAGTGTTCAGTAATCGGTTTCCAAACAACGGCCTACGAGAATTCCGTCGTGGAGGTCCCGTCATTTGAAGTGAAAACAGTCATCTCCCGAAATGGCCGTCAGACCTTCTTTGGCACTGATTACCGATCACCGATCACCGATTACTGATCACCGATCACCCGCTTGCTGTGGGTATAATTTCAGGTTCTGTGGCTGTCAAGTTCTGTTCTCGCATCCACTCTCCTTGCCGTCTTTTACGGGCATTGGCTGGTTTTGGCGAGAATTTGCTTATCACGTCCCTGAGGCTTATCCAGAGGGGCGATATAGCCTATGGAGCTGTGAAGGCGTTTTGCGTTCAACGGGGATAAACAAGAATCCCCGTTAGGGGATGACATGATATTAGCCA
>JAGYMJ010000134.1 GCA_018400625.1 Planctomycetota bacterium | reverse complement strand
GGCGGTAACGTGTTTCACTGAATATTTACCTCACTGAGGACTTACAAGAATTTATTCGTGCTTGTGTGTTCAAGCCGCGGATGTGGCGGAACTGGCAGACGCGCTAGGTTGAGGGCCTAGTGGGGATTAAACCCCATGGGAGTTCGAATCTCCCCATCCGCACCATCAATTGAAATTTTCCTCGGTAGCTCAACGGTAGAGCGGGCGGCTGTTAACCGCTAGGCTGTAGGTTCGAATCCTACCCGAGGAGCCATAATCAATACGGTGGCTTTAATCCGCCGTTTCCAATATAATTAAACGTCTGGAGAAAAACCTTTTCTCCGGGCGTTTTTTTTTGCCAATTTAACACTGAGGATCTGTTTGAAAGAAATGAAGTATATAAAAAAGATCAGGGATCCGGTACATAAGGATATTTATCTGAGTAAGGATGAATTACAAATCCTTGATACACCTGAGATGCAGCGTTTGAGAGGTATTCGACAGTTGGGGGCGGCTTTCTATGTTTATCCGGGCGCACATCACTCGCGATTCGAGCATGCATTGGGCGCTTACTGGATGGCCCGGAAAATTATCGATGCGCTTGAAACGTATGGTGGACATTGTATCCCTGAAGAGGAAAAAAAGGCGGTGCATATGGCCGCGCTTATTCATGATGTTACCCATATACCCTACGGCCATACTTTTGAAGATGAGCGAAAATTGATGCCAAGGCATGATGAGGACCAACAGCGCTATCAACAAATGATTGCATCAGGCTCTTTAGGCCGAATACTCCGCAAAAGTGATGCGGGGCGCCTGGCAATGAAAATCTTGAAACCCTCTGCAAAAATTGAGACGGGTAAGCATTATCTCCGGGAAATTGTTGACGGCATGATATGCGCGGACTTGTTGGATTATTTGAAACGTGACAACTATTTCTGTGGCCTTTCCCAGCTTTATGATGAACGTCTTTTCCATTATTTTAATATTGATAAAGGTCACCTTTCATTGACCTTACATCATAATGGGATTTTTCGGCGGGATGCTTTGAGTGAGATCACTCATCTGCTGAGAATCCGCTATGTACTCAGCGAACGTGTCTATTACCATCACGCCAAAATAGCCGCCGGCGTGATGATGTCCAAAGCCATAGAAAGGGCTTTGCAGGGTGGGATGCAACAGGAAGAGCTATACAATCTGCAGGACGATTCACTCCCGCTTTATCTCGAGCAATCGTACGGGAAAGATAAACATCTGCTGGACCTGATAGGTTTGTTCAGGGCAAGACGGCTTTTTAAGCGCTGTTATATGATTTCGAGAGAAATCGGCGATGAGAATGTGGAAGAACTTGAGACCGCTTATCATCATAACAAAGACCGCATCAGGGATGATATGGAGAAGCAGGTAGCCGGCCGGATTGGGGCCGGAGACCATGAAGTGGCGATTTACTGTCCCTCCGGCAAAATGGCCCTTAAAGAAGCGCAAATGCCAGTAATGGCCGGCCCCCACAACGTGACGCGTTTCTGCGATCTGAATTCGGCAGAAATTCAAGTGCTTCAGCAGCAGCACAGGTCTCTTTGGAAGTTTTTTGTGTTCGTTTCACCCGTATATTCGCAAAAGAGAGAGAGAGTCGCTAAGATTTGCGAGGAGGTATTTGGTTTTGAAAACGAACTTCCCTATGCCTGACGCCGCCGGGATGCATTCATACCCCTACGCTTCCGTAGCTCTGAATCGTCCTTTGCGCCGATATTTTGACTATTATATACCGGAAAACTTGCGCGGCCGGGTACTGGTCGGCGGACGGGTTCATGTGCCCTTCGGTCACCAGAAATCGCTGCTTGGATATTGTGTCGGGCTTAAAAAAGAAACGGGTGTTCCACGAAATAAAATCCGTGCCATTAAGAAAACTCTCGATACGCCCGATGATGCCGGCCCTGTATTTGACCGGAAGATGCTGCGGTTAGGCCGTTGGATGGCTGATTACTATCATTGTGCTATGGGTGAAGCTCTGGCGGCGGCAATCCCTTCAGCCGTTCATATACACAAAAAAAAACGAAGAAGAGTTCAATGTATAGAACTGCGAATCAGTAAAGAAGCAGCGTGGGAAATGTCCAAGAAGATATTTGATGATTCACCCCCTCAGAGTAAAATCCTGCGAGCACTCTCGCAAATGGACGCCCCGCCGTCTTTCAGGGAACTCAAATCAGCAGCAGGCGTTGCTTCAAGGTCATCGGTGCATTCTCTGAGTAAAAAGGGGCTTGTCGCGATAGGAAAAAAAACGCTTGAGATAACAGATGATCTCGAAGAGGTGGTTCAACCCCCTCTTGAAACCCCGCCGAAACTTACCCCCCAGCAGCAGCATGCCTTTGATGTGATCAGCCGACGCATAGACGCCCAAAAATTTGGAGTCGTCTTACTGCATGGCGTCACCTCCAGCGGGAAGACGGAGGTGTATCTGCAAGTCATCAAAGAGGTGGTAGCGCGTGGCCGTCAGGCGATAGTGCTTGTTCCGGAGATAAGCCTCACCCCCCAAACCGTGCGCCATTTCCGCAGCCGTTTTCGTAAATTAGCCGTGCTGCACAGCCGTCTTACCGAGAGTCAAAGACGACGTTACTGGCATCAGATCCGGGCCGGAGAGGCCGATGTTGTGGTAGGGGCGCGTTCGGCCATTTTTGCACCAACCCCCCATCTTGGACTGCTGGTCATCGATGAAGAGCATGAAAACAGTTTCAAACAGGACTCAGTCCCGCGCTACCATGCACGGGACGTGGGTATTATGCGTGCAATGTTCGACAATGCTCCGGTCGTGCTGGGAACGGCAACCCCTTCTCTGGAGAGTTACAAGAACAGTAAGGAGAACAAATACTCGATAGTTAAAATGAATTCCCGGATCGGCGACCGGCCGATGCCTCCGGTCGAAGTCGTTGATATGCGGGAGGAATGGTCCGGAAAAGGCCAACCCAGCACACTGAGCCGTCGGTTGAGATTATGCATGGAAAAAAGTATTGAGAGGCAAGAGCAGGTGATTCTCTTTCTGAACCGACGGGGGTATTCCCCGTACATTAAATGCCCGCGCTGCGGTTTTGATGTCCAATGCAGCCGTTGTGAGATTACGATGAATTATCATCAGAACATCGAAGTCGTGCAATGTCACTACTGCGGCCTTGAAAAAAGACCACCGACCCGATGCCCTGAATGTGGAGGAGAAAACATAAGGTTCGGCGGAGTGGGCACAGAAAAGGTGGAAAAAGAAGTCAACCGCCTATTTCCCGATGTGGCCGTGCTGCGCATGGACAGCGATACCATGAAAACACGGGATGCTCATGAGAAAACTCTCGAGAGATTCGGGGCGGGCGGGGCGGCGGTTCTGGTCGGAACGCAGATGATCGCCAAAGGTCTTGATTTTGCAGGAGTGACGACGGTAGGGGTGATCAATGCCGACGTTTCACTCCATATGCCCGATTTCAGGTCGCGGGAACGCACTTTTCAGCTTCTTGCGCAGGTCGCGGGGCGAACCGGCAGGGGAGCGGCGGGGGGGCGGGTTGTATTCCAAACCTTTTTACCAACAGACCCGGCAATCAGGTCGGCCGCGCATCATAATTATGAAGAATTTGCTGAAAAAGAACTTGCTACGCGACGCAGGCTTCGCTATCCGCCTTTCGGGCGTATGGTTCGCATTATATGCCGTGGCAAAAAGCTGAATGAAATCCAGGCGTACATGAATAAATTAGGGCAGGAACTGCGGGAAATTACCAGGCGTCAAGCAAACGGTTCTACCGTACTGGGGCCCGCCCCGGCGCCGGTCGCTAAAGTAAAGCATCGTCATCGGTTGCACGTTATTGTTAAATGCCCCGATTCCTCTTCGCTGCATTCACTGCTGGGATCAGTTACTGACCTGGACGGCCCGACGGGCTCTAAAGTGATCGTGGATGTTGACCCTCTGTCGATGGTGTGAACCACGGTATATATTCAGTGAACCACGTAGCATCCCCACCGTGCCTTGTGCCGGTGGAATGAAG
>JAGYMJ010000133.1 GCA_018400625.1 Planctomycetota bacterium | reverse complement strand
GGCACAGAGCACGGTGGGGATCAAGTGAGACGGGGTTCACTGAATATTTACGGTTGATGAAACACTTCTCACCCGGGAAAAAATGCCGCGGAGTTTTTTTTATGGAGTAAAATCATGGGAAAATATATTAAGAATACCGTTAAGCAGTATTTAAGCGATGCTTCGTCAAACATGCCGACACCTGGTGGGGGCAGTGTTAGTGCCCTTGTCGGCGCGTTAGGCTGCACGATGGGGATGATGGCTGCAAATTTTACCGTGGGCAAGGAAAAATTTATTGATGTGCAAGGTGACATAGAAAAAAGCCTGAAAAAACTCAAACTTGCCCGGTGCAAATTAGCTTCTCTTGTGGATGAGGATGTTAAGGCTTACAAAGCGGTAACCGAAGCACAAGCTTTGCCAAAAAACAGCGAAGAAGAAAAACAAGAAAGAAGAAAACAATTGCAAGCCGCTCTGAAAGAGGCGATGTATGTCCCTTTATATACCATGCAGCACTGCAGGACTGTTTGCGAAGAGGCGAGGAAGCTGGCAGCGAATGCTAATCCCTACCTGATTACGGATGTAGGAGTTTGCGCAATCATGGCGGAAGCGGCCTGCAGGGGCGCGCTGTTAAATGTTGAGGTTAACCTCAAGTATATAAATGATGAACAATTAAAAAAAGAGGTCCGCCGTGAAACCGAGGACATCCGTCATTTTGTCCGTTCGGCAAGAGAAGAGGTTGAAAGTAAAGTTTTGGATAAGTTACGGCAATGAGAGATTGGACGGTCTATGCTTGAAACAAATTATCAATTAGGTCAATCCAAAAAGACATGTTTACTGTGTGGAACTGAATTCCAGGAAGGAGAACCATGTTTTTCCGCTCTGCAAGAAGATGAAAGCGGTGACCTGACGCGCAAAGATTTTTGCAGCAGTTGCTGGGCTGAAAATGATGCTGAGTTTTTTTCTCACTGGCAGACCAGTTTCCAAAATGCTCATCCCCGCAAAAAAGTGGATGAAAACGAACTTTTGGCCTTTTACAACAGCCTTGAAACCAAAAAGAATGGACACGCCTATGAACTGCGATATATACTCGCCCTTTACCTGGCGCGTAAAAAAAAGTTGCAATTGATTGAAATAAAAAATAGTGAAAAAGGTGAAGAACTCGTTTTCGATTGTCCTGAGAACGATAAAAGAACAGTTATTTTGGATCCTGAACTCAGCAATGAGCGTATCGAAGAATTGACGGAGGAAATTGATTCGCTCTTCTCTGTGAAATTGAGTAAACAGGTATGAGCTTATTTGGGTGAGATTTTGAGAGAGTTTAAACACGGCTGCATGAGAGTGAGACCAATGAGCCGGCTTGCTCAAGCGGCTAGGGAATTCAACTGTTGAGTTCGAGAAATATTGTGCAAAAGGCTCTTAAAAGGAGATTATCGTGGTCAAAGAAATTGAGACTAAAGTTATCTGCAAACAAAAAGGACGTTATATAGGCTGGCCGACAGTGGGCAGAACTTCTGACGGAAAAATTTATGCTCTATTTTCGGGCGACCGGGACGCGCATGTCTGTCCCTTTGGCAAAAGCTATATTGTGAGCTCTGAAGATGAAGGCGTATCGTGGTCAGAGCCGAAGCTGGTCAACAATACTCCGTTTGATGACCGCGACACGGGACTCTGTATCCTTCCTGATGATACACTGGTTATGACCTGGTTTACTTCGCACTATCATGGGCAGTATTCAGTCAGTTGGACCGAAAAAGCAAAAATACATGACCATGAGATAAGGTCAAGGCAAGAATGGCAACAGCAAGTTCATTCCGTAACTCCTGAAAATTCGGCTCAATGGGCCCCGCATCTTAGAAAAGCCGGCCAGGCCGATTCAAGGAAATTTATAAATGCATCTAAAGAATACGGTTGTGACTTGTATATGGATAGTGAAGATAGGCGTTATCCCCCGACTTCACGGCGAAGAGGGTTCTGGACCCGGCGCTCCCCGGACGGTGGTCAAACATGGGATGAGCCCACACCCGCTCCCGTCAGTTCACCGCATGGCCCCAACCTTTTGCCCGACGGCAACCTTATTTATATAGGATCTCTGCCGTATCAGGATCAAGACGGCAGCTCTTTGCTGGGGGTGGCCGTTTCATCGGATCGCGGGGTGTCATGGGATTTAGCTGCTATTATCAATGCCTCACCGGAATATGTGGATTGGGAGACAAAAGGGGAAGCTCCGCGGCTTTGTGAACCGCACGTGGCGGCAGCACCTTCCGGTAAATTGGTCGGTATGGCGCGTTGTCAGGTGAAAGACAATACACAGCGTTACCTCTGGCAATTTGAAAGTACCGACGGCGGAACGACATGGAGCACGCCGGTTCAAACCGAAGTGCAGGGCTTTCCGCCTCATCTCTTGAATGCCCGCGACGGGCGTTTGCTGGTGTCTTCTGCAATCAGACACGATCCGCCGGGTGAACGCTTCTGTTTTTCGCATGATGAAGGACAGACATGGGACGTGGCAAATCAATTGGAACTGAAAAACGCCCCCTGCGGCGATCTGGGCTATCCGTCAACAGTCGAGTTGGGCGATAATAAGTTCCTCTCCGTTTACTATCGCAGAGAATTTGTGGAGGAAAAACCTTGTTTGATGATGACCCGATGGCAAGGGTGATTGGCGCCGGCTATAAACACATCGACATTTTTTTATTGATGTACGAAAAGAATAAATATCCAATGGTCAATTGTAAGTTTTCAGTGAACCCCGGAGCATCCCCACCGTGCCTTGTGCCGGTGGAATGAAG
>JAGYMJ010000132.1 GCA_018400625.1 Planctomycetota bacterium | reverse complement strand
GACAATGCAAGCGCCGCAGGGGCCGGGCGGGGCATATTAACTACGGACTATGAGTTCGGGACTCAGCACCTGATCTTCATTCCACCGGCACAAGGCACGGTGGTGATGCCACACGGTGGGGATGCCACGTAGTTCACTGAATATCTATAATAAAAAAATTCAACTTTCATTTGACATATGACCAGGGAGAAAATCCATGCGGGAAGAAATTGATATCATGCGTGAGGACTCACCAGCCTCTTGCCAAACGGCGCTTAAAATCATCGGAAGATTACCGACCGTTCATCCATGCCGAAAGCCTTTGCGGGCACCCGGGTATCTGGCGCCGCCCGCTCCTGATGCCCGTCAATCGGCGGAATTGTTTGAAGGATGGAGCCGTCTCACCGTTCCCGGAATATACGAAGATGTGGAAGGCGACGGGTACTATCATGTTAACCGGCGGCTTGCCGATCCGGCGGCGAAACCTGTCGATATCCAAACAGACCCCAAAGCCGCACAGGAAAAGAATAAACGCCAGCCTCTGCCGACTGGTCCCGTCGAACCCATAGTTACACGGGATCTCTCGCTGCCAGATATCTGGCCTTCCATACGCAGCCACCATCATGCGTGGTATGCCATAAAGCCTATTTTCGACCCTGATCCCGACGAAACGCTGTGGCTCCTGTTCGATGCGGTCGGCCACGAGTGTACGGTTTACCTCAACGGAGAAAAGGCGGGCGGGCATTTGGGGGCCTATACTCCGTTCGGGATCGAGCTGACACCGTTTTTGCACGAAGGAGAAAACACCCTTGCGGTACGCGTACAGGACGATACATCTGTCAAGAACCTCCGTGAGCAGCGCGTGACGGCGATGCTTGATTTCGGTAAACCCGCCATTAACGCCCATATGGCCGGCATCTGTGGCGGTGTTTATCTGGAACATCGCACGGCGACGCATGCGGCCAAAGTGAGAATACGGACCTCCACACGGCAGATGAAGCTGCAAGTGGAGACCTGGATGAGCGACCAATCCCCGGAACGCGCAGTCCGACATGCTGTCCATGAATGGCCGCATGGCAGTCGTCCTGTGCTCGAGCTGCCGGAAGAAGTCATGCCCGCAAAGGATGGATTAAACGATAAAGGCGGTCCGGATGTGCTCGAGCAGGAAGCCGCCTGGCCGGACCCGAAACTCTGGAGCCCGCAGCATCCGAACCTTTACGTGCTGCGCACCACCGTTATCGCCAATGGCCGCTCCGAAACGATCGAAACCCGTTTCGGGTTCAGGGAATTTTGGATTGAGGGCCGTGAGTTTAAACTGAACGGCCAACCTGTCCGCCTTCTGGGCGACGCCGGCATGAGGCCCGAATTGATGTCGATCGTGCCGTGCTGTGCGCGTGAATACGCCCGCCAGGCGCTTGAATTCCTGAAAAAACATTTCAACTACATGTCTGCCCGTCTGCATAAGCTTGTGCATCCGGTGTGGACTATCGAGGCCGCCGACGAAGCCGGCGTCCTGCTTATCCAACAAAGCGGTATGCATAGCGGCAAACGGAAACATTATCAGAACGGGGGTGAGACCCTGATGAAAAACCTGGAACGCGAGTTCGCCGAATGGTACTGGCGCGATGTCAACAGCCCCTCCGTCGTGATCTGGGACCTGGAAAACGAGATAATCCGCGGGCAGAGGGACCCCGAGCTGTTCTCGTGGTGCATGCGGCTCGACAGTTTCATCAAAAAACTCGATCCCCGGGCGATCACGGCCCACTCAGGCGCCGGCTGGTACCATCCGCAGCAACAAATCGTTCATGTTCACATGCAGGAACAGTACAGCCGTATTCTGCGCGACTGGCGCGCTCAATCCCCGATCCCCTTGCTGATGGGCGAGTTCTGGATGGGAGGCAACGGCGAGACCCGCCTGCCCAACAGTTACGAGTACGCCGACCGCGAGGACTGGCACCGGGAAGAGGCACGGCTTTACCGCGAACATATGCTGGAGATGCGCTATTACGGAGCGTCCGGAATCTTACCGCACCGCCTGGTTCACTGGCCACTGGTGGCATCCGGCCCGATTTTATCCCGGGAGCGGATGGACAAACTGGGCGAGTCGCCCTACCGCTGGAGGTTCGAAACCGTACGCGCGCAGGGCGCCCGGGGCATGGCGCCCGTGGTCGGGTTTGTCTGGCCGCGTTCAGCGACCGTTGTCGAAGGAGAAACATTCACACGCGAGGTTGTCGTCTGTAACGACAGCGAGGACACCCGCGTACTGCACGTATCATGCACTTACAGTACGCAAAGCGAACATTGGGAACTGACGCTCCGGCCCGCGGAACAGCAGCGTCGACCCGTCAAATTCACGGCAACGGCTCCGTCGGCCGGCGGTCCTAACGCTGCGAAGACAGAACTCACGGTCGGGGTACGCACCGCTGATGGGGATCTGTTGGAATCGGACCGGGTCGAACTCAATACGGTGCCGCGCGAAGCGATTCAGCCGCCCTCAACACGGCGGCGCCTGATCGTTGTGCCGGAACCGGACCGGGAGACCGCCGAGACGCTCAAAGAGCTGGGGGTCGATTTCAAGACGTCCTCAGAATTACCGGAAGACGGCACGAACACGATCGTGCTCGTGCCCGAGGGCGCCCCCGACGATGCCCTGGGCCGCAACCCGGTGGCGGTACGGCGCTATTTGGAGTCGGGTGGACAGATTTTAGCCCTGGCGCAGGACAAGCCACCGCGCTGGATGCCCGTTGACCTCCCGTTTTGGTCGCCTGTTCGCCCCTCGGAGCCGGCCTATACGGGTGCCGGTTGGGAACCTACAAACAAGGATTTGAATTTCACGCGCGAGGCGCCGGTCTATGCCGCAGGACATCCGGCGTTCGCATCGTTAAAAGGTTGCGATTTCAAGGAATGGCACCCGGTGGATGGCCGTCTGAGCGACGACGCCTTCATCCGTCCCAATACCGTGGGGGTGCAGGCGGGCGGCGCCTACCGTGCGCTGCTGGGCGCCACGCGGCGCGAAGTCGCTTCCCTTATGGAGCACCGCTGCGGCAAGGGAACGGCCGTGTTCTGCCAGGCCCAGGTGCTGAATGCGCGTGCCCATCCGGCGGCGCGTGCAGTTTTTTTCAACCTCCTGAATTACCTGGACGGTTCCGGATGGACAGGTGCGGAGGTGCGGATCGGACTTCTGGGCGAACTCACTCCCGAACATCTGTCGGCGCTGACGGGAATTGGCGGTGAGCGTTTTCAGAAGGTGGAGGGTATTGATGAGGCCCCGGATCTGATCCTGGCCGGAAATCACGCCGATACGGAACTTATTCATGCGCTGACCGAATCCGGGCGGCGTGTCCTGGTGTTGTCGGTTGAGACCTGCGGACGCCTGCCGGGATACCGGACCGAGAGTGATCCGGAAGGATATTATTCCGCCACGCGCGCCGGCATCTCGGATCACCCGCTGTTCTGGGGCGTAGCGGGGGCGAGTTTCCAGCCGCTGGAACAGACGCCGGCAAAGGGGGCTTTGGCGGATATCCCCGCTGATGCACGGATACTGCTCGGCGGGCATGCACGGGGCCACAGCCCTTTTGGGAACGACTGGACGGTCGATATCGGCTTTTTCGGGCTCGAAACGCGCGATCCTGCGCCGCCACTGGCCGCCGTGCAGACGTTCGGCGACGGGGAGTGTATCGCCACAACGCTGGAACCGTGGAACGAACGCTCGGAAACCCACAGGCAGTTGCTGGTCAACCTGCTGGCCAACGCCGGTGTTGACGTGCCGGCGGTTTCCGACCAAACACATCAGGTGGAAGTCAGACATACTGTCCCGCTGAAATTTGACGGACGTTTGGACGATTGGACAAACGATACCGATGACATCAACATATCGCGTTACTCACATGCCCAGCCCATTGCACTCGACAGCCGAGACCGGACAGCGGGTTCAGTAGAGGATGACCTCGATCTGTCCGGCATTGTTTATTTCCTGCACGACGCGCATAACCTGTATATTGGCGGCATAATCTTTTCGCAGGAGGCCCCGCCCGCGCTGGAGGTCGTCATCGACGGCACGGTGGTGGGGGTCGATCCTGAAGAGCGAGCACTCACAATTGACGGGAAGCCTTTTACCCCCCCCGCATTGGCGACCGGTCATCAGCCCGCCTTCGAGGTCATCGACACGCGTCTGCTCAGGATGATGCGTTTTCAAAAGGAGCGGGCTGAACCCTGCTTCGACACGCCCGGCCGGACTTTTGAACTGGCTCTGCCGTGGGGGGCGCTGGGGAAATCGGCCGTTCCGGATGAACTGCAGGCTCAGGTCCGGATTAAACGGGCCGACGGCGCAGAGCTGGGGCTGCCTCATCCGAATAGAGGCGATCAGACCGCTTTGAACCTGGTTACACGTCGTTCGACGCTCCCTGTGTGATCAGGAATCCTTTCCCCAGGCGCTATAAAGCTTCAATTTGAGCTTATTTGGTATTCAGGATTGAATCTGTAATTATCTCCGAGCCGGCAAGTCTGACCCTGCCATTAAAACCGGAGATATTACTGAATGCATCACCGCGTGGTGCCGTCTCCTAACGGGGACTCCTTCGATGGGGGCGCCGTCACCCGTTTCCACGGGCTGACGCCGCGTGGCTAAAACAACGTATCGTCCCACAGGGACTTCTGGCGATGGATAAGAAAATCCGTAAGTCCTCAGTGAACCACGTTGAATTGGGGTTCCTACCGCCGGGGGCACTGTAGAGAGCGGGGCCGTACGCCAACCGGTCGTCGTGATTGATGACCATAAACATTAAAAAAATTTGGAGGTCGATTGATGTCGGGAAATTATCTGAAAAGTGCAATTTCGGGAGAAGGTCTTGAATTCGAAACGGATTGTGGGTTGAGATTATCCGGCGGCAAGTATGGAATCATAACTGACAAGTCAGATCAACTGCGAACATGCGGAAACGACCTCAAATGCGATATGAGTTTTCACCGCATTTCCCACAGCGCCGTCGAGTTCAGCCAATCGATTCTCAATGTAGGACCCGATACGCTGAATATAAACGAAATCCATATGTTCGACGGTAAAATTGAGCTTCCCGTCACAGGCTGGCGTGTAGCCCATATGGAACTGTTTAAAGCTGACCGTTTTTTTGAAGGCTGCAATTATTACACCGGTCAACTGGTGGAGCCTTTTCCCGGGCCGGAGGGAGAGTTTGGTTTGTCGGAAGATTTGCCCTTCCCAGGCATCTTTTTCACCCATCCGCAGCATGGCACGATACTCATTTCGGTCTTAAGCCAGGAACGCTGCAAACCGGTGTGGACTTTAGAAGATGCTGAAGGCCGGTGTTGCCGGCTGAAGGCCCGTGATTACTTTTCGGGAATCCCCCATATCCATCTCCCTGCCGGTAAACAACTGGACAGCGAAAGGTGGATTATACTTCATACTCAAGAGGGGATCGAAGAAGCCGTCGATGCCTATTACCGGATTTTATCCGACAACATAGAGTGCTGCGCTGCAGACTCGGTTCTGAGTCGGGCTGTTGTTTGGGGTTCCTGGAACTATAATCGGCGGCCGAACGGGCACATGGATATCACCCATGACTACATCGTCCGGAACGCTGAAGAGCTGGTGAAGATGGTGCCCGAGCGCCCGCGTTTCGTCATGATTGACGATGGGTATCAGTACGGCAGTTTTGAGCGTTCTCGCCGGCCGGACTGGCTTTGTTCATTCATGGGAGCGCTTTACGACAGCGATACGCCGCCGCACGATCCAAAACTTTTTCCCGAAGGTATGCAAGGGGTAGCGGATGCCATTCGACGCGCCGGAGCTGAACCCGCTATCTGGGCCAGCCCCCGTCTTCGCACCGGATCTGCACTGGCCAAAGAGCATTCGGATTTATTACTCCACTGTGCAGGCGAACCCACGTTTAGCTCCCGTATGGGTTATCTCGACTATTCTCTGCCGGAGGCCCGCGAATATATCCGCAATGCCTGGCATACCCTGTTTTGTGAATGGGGATACAGAGCAATAAAACTCGATTTCTGGACCTTGCCTTTTGAGATCCCCTTTGTGGCCTACAGGAATAAGGAAAAAACGGCCATCGAGTTGCGCAATCTGTTCTTAAAAGACCTCCGTGAATTTGTTCCGGCGGAAGGCTACATCATCACTGCATGTGCCGTTAACGGTGGCAACCCCTTTATAGGGCAATATGTTGACGCCGTCCGAACAGGGACGGATATAGGCAACGGGACATGGAATTCTATCATGAATTCTTCTTTATACCTGACTGGGGTATCTCCTTTTGTCAGCCATCAGTGTGTGCTGAGTGACCCCGACACAGTGGGCTATTGTCCTGAGAATGAGAAGAACGTCAACCGACTCTGGGCGACTATGGCTCTTATGACGGGGGGAATGCTGGAGGTTGGAGGAGATCTGAAAAATCTGTCGATGGAAGCCCGGGACCTGATGGAGAAATCTATCGATTTTTTTGCTCCGTCACGACGTACTCAAGTCGGTATTGACCGTTTTGGCATCAACAACACACCTGCATCTCATTTGATACAGGAGAGAGATGATGCCGTCTATGAAGCATTTTTGAATTGGAATTCCTACCCACGTGAATTCCGCCTTCCTGGAAAAGTCCGCGATCTCTGGACAGGTAAGGTTTTCAGTGGCCGGCACAAATTGCAACCGCGCGATGCTTTGATGTACAAACGATAATCTTGAAAACCAGAGCATTAAATCCACCCGTATACAATAAAGTGTGCGTTGAAATTGTGGTATTCGGTATTCGGTATTCAGTATTCAATGTTCGTAAATATTCAGTGAACCCCGTCTCACTTGATCACCGCCGTGCCCTGGCCGAAAACCCGGCTCGTAGTGGACGCTTTCAAGCGTCCGCGG
>JAGYMJ010000131.1 GCA_018400625.1 Planctomycetota bacterium | reverse complement strand
CCGGTTGCCGGATCGAAAGTCCGGTGTCCTAAACCACTGGACGATGGGGCCATGCAAGATAAAAGTGATAATAAGAGAAAAATTTCTCACTGAAACTCAACTCATCAAAGATATTTAGTTTCAGGAAATATTATTCCAATATTATATCAAAACTAAAAATAAACGCAAGTGTAAAAGCTATTCCGCAACCTCCAATCCCATGCAAAACACTATCATCCCATGAACACAATAAGTGTATGTTACTGAAAATAAGCAAGATAGCCATCAGTCAACGGCGATCTTAAACATAGATGAAACCAGAAAAATGTCTGCTGAGATTAAAGAAAATCCCCAATCCTAATTTTATCTTTTCAGTGGAGAAAATGACCAACTCTTATTTTGAAGTCATTCCATTGAAATAACAGAAAATTATGGTAAAATGCTCACTGGAAATAACATTCAATAAAATGGAGATCATTCGATGAATGCCGCTTTAGCTTCAGTCATAGCAATTATTCTTGCCATAGTTTTAGGCTATTTCCGTCGTATTAATATAGGGATGCTCAGCATTGTATTCGCTTTTTTTATAGGTCATTTCATGGTTGAGCTTCCGGCTTCTGAAATAGTCAGCGGCTGGCCGCTTAATCTTTTTTTCATGCTGCTTGCTATGACACTTCTCTTCGGTATAGCAAGAGCTAACGGCACATTGGAAATTATAGCCAACAAGGTTGTGGAAGCCACAAGTGGCAGGAGACGCCTCATCCCTCCGGCCTTTTTCGTCATGTCGGGTGTGCTTGCCGCACTCGGTGCCGGCAATATTTCCATCTGTGCTCTGGTCTTGCCCATCGCCATGACTATATCTTCCGAGCAACGGATTTCCCCTCTTCTCATGGCCACAATGGTTATAGCCGGTGCGAATGCAGGCGGACTTTCACCCATCGCGCCTACCGGAATTATCGGCGTAACGCTTTCCGAGGAGATAGGACTTGAAGGGATTGGATTGAGCATATTTCTGAAACAGATAATAGCTCAATCAATTTTGGCCGCAATACTTTATTTTTTACTCAAAGGGCATCAGCTTGAGAGAATCAACATGGACTCGCAAAATAAAAGTGAGCCTTTCAACAGATCCCAAAAAATATCCATAGTGGTTTTTCTGCTGGTTGTTATCGGGATAATATTTGGAAACTTAAACATTGGCCTTACCGCTTTTACAGGCTCGGTTGTTCTGCTGCTGCTGAAAGCGGCTGATGAAGAAGAGGCCTTAAAAGCCGTGCCCTGGTCAACAATCATATTGGTATGCGGGGTGGGGATGCTCGTCCAGGTAGCCGACCATGCCGGCGGTATAGACATAATGGCTGATTCCCTGAAAACGATCATGAACGAGCATACCGCCGGCCCGATAATGGCGGTAATGGGCGGGATACTTTCCATCGTTTCCAGCGCGTCCGGAGTCGTTATGCCTACCCTGATACCGGCGGTACCGGAAATAGTTGCGGGCATCGGCGGCGATGCCACTCAAATAATATCAGCAATAATAATGGGCGCCCACGTCGTAACCAACAGCCCTATATCCACGCTCGGTGCTCTGGCGGTCGCCGCCGCCGGGAACGATATCGACAAAGACAGGCTCTTTCGCAACCTTTTGTTATTTGCGGTTATCGGACTCGGCTATGCGGCGCTTATCGTCTATATTGGTATCGTTTAACACCGTACATCCACAAAAAATTGTCGATATTAAGTGACACAGACATTCCTGTCTGTGGTGTGACCCGTAGAGCAGGTTTCCAGCCTGCTCTACACAATTTTCGACAATTTTGATTCGATCTATGGTGCTTGATCACCTATTTCGGTCTTTGAATACGCGTCTTTTCTTCTTCATCCGCACTGAATTTTGAGATGTCGATTTGTTTCTGCACGGCGAGCGCTTCAGCGCTGACTTCCAGAACACCCAGGAAGCCTTCCGAATCGACATGGTCAAACCCGCCGACACTTTCCATCGAGGCGTCCTCGGCGGAATAAAGATTATGGGGAACATTTTTCGCTTCAGCAAAGTTGATCTGTCCTTTATACAGGTCAACTTTGATCGTTCCTGTTGCCAGGTCTGAAAACCGCTGGATAGCGGCCATTGCGGCCTGGCTTCCCGTGTCGAACCAATAACCCTGATAAATTTGCTTCCCGATATAGAGCGATAAGTGGTCAAAAAGTTCTCGCGCCCTGCGATCCAGAATGAGCTGCAGAAGGTACTCATAACATTTCCCTAAAAGGGTCATGCCCGGCTGTTCATAAACCCCCCTTGATTTGAT
>JAGYMJ010000130.1 GCA_018400625.1 Planctomycetota bacterium | reverse complement strand
TGCGGATGAACGGCTACGGTTGTAAGTTTTAGACACGTAGTGCTTAATCATCATCCCACCGGCACAGGGCACGGTGGGGGAACAACGTGGTTCACTGATGACTTACGTTTCGTCTTGCCTTTGCCGTCACTAACAACTGTCGTTGCGCCGTTGCCTTTGCCGTTACTCTCAACTCTCAACTGCCGTTCTGCCTTTGCCGTGACTCTCAACCCTCAACCCTCAACTCACAACTGCCGTTCCCGCCGTTTGCTTTTCTCCCAAGCTCAGCCCCCAGGCCCTCTGCCACCCGATGTTTCTTCTTCAATCAATTTCTCACTTAAAAGGTCCATCAATCTTATTGCCATTATATTTTTCCCCAATGGAAAACTATGGTCGCCGGCATGAATGACGTACAGGCGGTTCAGATTAAGGTCTTCCATGGCAACACGCATAGACTTGGTCAAACTGGGGGCGACCGTGCGTTTTATTTCGAACCCTGTCCGCTTCGCCCCTCTGACATGGAGAAAATCAAGCTCTGCGCCGGAATGGGTTGACCAGTGAAAGCATTCCGATTCACCGGGTCTCAGCCTTCTTATAATCTGTTCGATCACAAAACCTTCCCAGGACGCTCCGCATTTTGGATGTCCCTCGATATCATTGAGTGCGGGGATATTCAGGAGGCCATGTACCAGCCCGCTGTCGCAGATATAGACTTTCGGGGATTTCACCTGACGTTTAGACAGATTTTCATGCCATGGCTGGAGTTGTCGGACCACGAGAGCATCGGTGAGTTTTTCGAGATACTGCCGGACGGTGGTATCGGCCACGCCAAAGGAGCGGGCAAGTTCGGAAGCGTTCCAGGTCTGTCCGTGATAATGTGCCAGCATGCTCCAGAAGCGTCTCATCCGGGTCGAGCTCACGTTAATGCCCAGTTGGGGCAGGTCGCGTTCAAGAAAAGTGCCTATAAAAGCCTGCCGCCACTCGTAGCTTTCATCATTATCGGCGGCAAGAAAAGAACGGGGGAAACCGCCGCGGACCCAGAGTTGTCCGCATTGGGCCGATGGTATTTCATCCAATCCCAGCCCGCTCAAGCGATGATACTTGATGCGCCCCGCGAGTGATTCGGAAGATTGACGCAGGAGTTTCGGCGAGGCGCTGCCGAGGATCAGATATTTGCAGTTATGGTGTCTTTGATCGATCAGAACGCGCAGGACCGGGTAGATATCGGGCAATCTTTGCACTTCGTCCAGTATAACCAGCCCTTCCAGCGTTTTGAGTGCAAGCATAGGATCGCTGAGCCGGGCCAGGTCCTCGGAATTTTCAAGATCGAAATGGTGCGTTGGCCCATCCCACATATCAGCCACCAACCCGGCCAGGGTTGTCTTCCCGACCTGTCTTGCTCCGATAATCCCCACCGCAGGAAACTGATTCAGGGCTTTTGCTACAAGTTTGATTTCATTATTTCTTGGAATCATGCCCTTATTATACATTGAAAACTCGGCAAGCGCAACAGAATTTTCAAGGAAAGGGAAAAGGAGGCAGGAGTTTTTCTCTGGATCTTTCTTGAATTATGCCGTTTCTGCTCCTGTTTTCCGCCTTTCTATTAAGGAAATATTCGAAGAAAAGAGTTTACCCGGGCGCACATAACTTATTCGTAGATATTCAGTGAACCCCGTCTTCACATCACCACCGTGCCCTGTGCCGGTGTAATGATGATTCTCAGCTACAGCGGCCATAGCCAACACGCTCCGCCGTTTCTCCGCCCCGCCCGGCCCCCCGGCGCTTGCGATTGTAATTATATATGAATGATTGATGACCATGCAAGCGCCGGGGGGCCGGGCGGGGCGGAGAAACGGCTACGGTGTGAAAGATCGTTACGTAGCTATGAATCATCATTCCACCGGCACAGGGCACGGTGGTGATGTGAAGACGGGGTTCACTGA
>JAGYMJ010000129.1 GCA_018400625.1 Planctomycetota bacterium | reverse complement strand
GCTATTACGACTATAAAAAGCAGGACCCGGAAATATGGCACAAGATGGTCGATGCTATGCAACAGCCGTACAACGATGCGGTTTCTATTGGATTGTACGGGGAGGAATTCAGCAGTATTACCGATGAATACACAGAAACGATAAAGCGCGTAATGAACTGGCTCGACGGCCCGTACGGGAAAAGGCTTGTGGGGCAGAGAATAGCAGATCACGGTTTGAAGAACGTTCCTGCGAAAGAACCCGGCGATGCGATGAGCAGGCTTATGTCGAAAGACCGGCAGGCGGTGAAGGCGCGTGAAAAAATGAAAAACCTTCCTGGTGGAATGAAGCCTTTGACGGAAGAGGAAATAGAAAAAAACCTCTCTGTGGGCGAAAACCTCACCGGCCGGGAAAGATATTACTTCACAAGCAACTACACTTCCGACAATCATGACTTATGGGGTAAAAGCGTTCCTAAAGAGGTGCAAGACGGAATTATGAAAGTATGGCAGGCGAATTCACCTGAATTTGCGGGCAATATAATTGACTATGATCCGGAGGAAAGCGAATGGGCCTGGGGGGACTACCTGGAACACGTAGAAAACGTCGGCGACAAGCGGATATTGAACAAGCTTTATAAAACCGCTTACATGGAAGAATTCTATGACCGGAACCCCGATGCTTCCCTGAATGATATAAAAAAGACTTCATGGCTTACAAAAGAGGACGGCGGAAAAACAGAGGATGATTTTGACCTTCCCACCAAAGACGGCGTTTATGAAAACCTCATTCAGAAAAACGCCCCTTATATCACAAGGAAGCAGACAAAGAAAATATTAGGGAAAATCAAAAACGGTGAAACCGAAGAAGCCGCCCAGATCATGGAGGACAACAGGGGCGAAATGACCCGTTCCGATATCTATGAAATGGAGCGGAGGGCGAGCAGCGCGGCAAGCGGGATAGCTAATGTAGTCGGCCAAGTGTATAAAATTCCCAAAGTCGTATTGGATGCGGGGTGGAGCTTGAGCAATCTTATGGCCGAAATGGCCGTTTTGGATCCGTCCCAGTTTGCGACAAAAAAAGGAGTTGACGTCGCAACTTCCGGGAGCTTCCTGGAGGATCCTGAGAATATGTGGGAAAGCAATCCGGGGCTTAAAAAGACGCTTGACTGGATGCTTCCGCACGACAAGATGGACGAAATCGCATACCGTTTTACAAAAACAAAATTTTACGATAAAAATATTTTGGGGTATCTTAAAGACGGTGAATACGACAGAGCGGGGAGACTTCTTGGCGCCCACGTGATAGAGACCCTTCCCCAGCAGCTTATCATTATCGGTTCGCATTATATTACCGGGGGAACAACCACCGGTATCGCCGCAATATCCGCAATGGCCGCAGCGGGGCAGTATTATGACCTCAAAGACACAGACCTTCCTTATGGCGCCCGCCTGTCAAATGCCGTTCTTCACGGGCTTGCGGAATATGTTACCGAAAGTTTCGGTACCGGCAAAACAGTGAGGAGGCTGTTCGGGAAAAACAGAGAAGCCCTTAAAACCGGAATAAGGTTTGGCGTTAGGGACTGGGTCCGCGAAACGGCAGGCGCAGCATGGAGAGAGGGATGGGAAGAAGTGTTCGCTGAATCCGGTGGAAACATAGCGGATATTATTACGAACAATCGCAATGAATGGGGCGAGCTTCCTGGAGTATTCGACAATATCTTTGATGCAGGGGCTATCGGTTTTGCTTCCGGCGGTCTTCTCGGTGCCGGAGGGTCTTTAACAAACAGCGTATCGGACCACTGGCAAAACAGGAAGATTGAGTATGATCGCAAAAAGCGAAGCCATCTTCAGAAGGATCTCGGCATACATTATACGGACTTTCCGAGAATCTTGTATTCACTCGGCAACCAGGCTAAAAAATTTATGGACGCTACCGGGCAGGACGTTGACCAGTTTACCAAAGAGACCGACCAGGTAATGAGCGAGGCCGAGGACGTGCAGGGATCGCCAAAGGAAGTCGGAGAGAGCCGGGCGACACAGGAGATGATTGATTTCGTTCCTGAGAACGCCCAGGGCAATCTTTCTGAGGCCGAAAGTTTCGACGACCTTACCCACATAGGGATCCACGGAGAAAAGCTGTCAGCGGCCGGGGAAGGTTCACTGATGGAAGCCTTCAAATACGATGACGGCAAGTATGTGGAATTAAGTGACGAACTGGTAGAAAACCTTAACCCCGACAGCCCTTTTTCTACGGAGGAAGTGGCATGGCTCGAAATGGGGAATATGATCGTCAGGCCGGATAACCACGAAATTATTCTAATGCAGAAGCCGACCAAAAAGCAGGCTCAGATACTGCGTGCCTACTTCCAGGAAAACCGTGAAAAAAGTCCGTACAGGATAAGCGTTGTGGACGACACCGGGATGATAGAGCAGTTCAAGGATTATCCGCCGGGTACATTCCCCTCTGAGGCTATGCGTGATATCAATGGCCTGTTTAATGCGAACAAGCGTATTCAGCCGCAATACAAGCTTTCCCTGTTCCCAAGAGATGCAAGGGATGAACGCTACATTGAAGAGAACCTTCCGGCGCTTGCAATCGCAAAGGGGAGGATCCGTCCGAAATACATTGATCCGAAGACCGGCAAGGTCAATCATAAATACGTTCGAAAACCCGGCTGGAAGCTTTCCGGTGAATACGAGAACCTTCCGAAAGAGCTTCTTGC
>JAGYMJ010000128.1 GCA_018400625.1 Planctomycetota bacterium | reverse complement strand
TGCAGAAGAAGCCCTCGTGGAAGAGGATTTTGAATCGGCGAAAGCATATCTCGACAAAGCTGACGAGATGGAAATTGTACAAAAAGAGGGTGATTTGAAAGAAAGGAAGGAACTTTTGCGCCAGAGTACCAGAGAAAGAGAGCAGGAATTGGCAGAGGGGAGGGAACAAGCGCATAAAGATCAAATTCTAAATGAAAGTAATAATGTCCTTGTTCTGGCGGGAAAAGCTATTGAAAAGAGAGAGTTCAGTAAAGCGGCTGAACTCATTAAGATTGTAAAAAATTCCTTGGCTTATGACCTGGAACCGGAAGTTGCTGAACGGGTCAATCTGTTGGAAAATCAATTGACCGAACGGCAGCAAATGCTCGCTAACGAAAGGGAAATTGTAGGCGAGTTGTTTGCGAAGACGGAGGAATTTATTGAGCAGGGAGAATGGGAAGATGCCGAATCTTCTTTGGCCCAAATAAGAAATAAAGAAATATACATTCTGTATCCTGAAATCAAAGAATATGTTTCCCTGCTTGAAGACACTATTCGTGCACATGAAGCTGACCTTGAATCGGGTATTCTATCCGCTATGCAAGAGCTGGCTGATGCGGAAGATCAAATTATGGAATATAATTTTAGCAAGGCCGAAGAATTACTTGCTTCGGTGGGGGAAATGCCGGAATATGAGCATGATAGGGTTGAATCTGAAGTTGAGAGGATTAAAGAGAAATTAGAGGTACTGAAGGAGGAGTTTAACACACAGAAAACTTCTCTTTTGGCCGATCTGGAACAAGCCGAGGCATCAATCGAAAAATATGAGTTGGAAGAAGCTGCTGCGGCTCTTTCCCAAGTAAAAAATGCGGAATTGTTTTCAAAAATGCCTTCTGTACAGAGCAAGTATGCGGTCGTCTCCAATCAATTGCAAGACCGGACAGAAAAAAAACAGGCTCTGGTGGCCTCCCAAAAGGTGGTTGAAAGCTTGTTAGCAGATATTAAACAGTATATTGAAAATGCCCGATTTGCCGAGGCTGACCGACTCATGGCCCGGGTAATGGATGAGCCGGCTCTTGAACATTACGATGAACTTAACGAGAATGTCATAAAAACGGAAAAACTACTTGCTGAGGCGGAACAAAAGTTTGAAGAAGAAAGCGCGCTTATTGAGGAACTTATAACTGAAGGGGAAACTCACCTTGAGAACCGGAACCTGGCACAACTCCGCAATACTTTGCGTCAAATTCGATCTAAGGATACGTATCATCTTTCGGACGATGCTCAACATAAAACCGCAGAACTTGAAGCGGGGTTTATCCAGTTGGGAGAAGAAATTGCCGAGCAGCGTGAAACTTTTTTTCAAATAAAGAATTTTTTTCAGCGCGCATTGTCCCTGTGGGAATTTGAAAATGCTGAAAATTATCTCAATGTTATGTCTCAACTTGACGTGGTTGATACCTCTCCGGCATTGCAAAATGAAGTTGAAAATGCGCAGAAAGAACTCGAACAGGAAAAGGTGGTAGCAAGAAAAGATGTCGAAGAAAGCGAAAAATTATTGCGGCTGGCCCAGGAAAAAATGAGTGAATATGATTTCGCCGCGGCGAGAAACTCTCTTATGGAGGCGAAAGATTTAGCCGTCTATGAACGAAAAACAGCCGTTCAGAATGAAATAGATAATGTTCAAGCAACACTGCAAAAGGAGGAAAGGCAGACCCTCAAAAATATAGAGGAAGCCTTGGCGGTAGTTGATACCATAAATGAAAAATTGAACATTTATCGGATTGATCGGGCTGAAACCTTGTTGGAGACCTTAAAAGAGTCTTATGTCTATTCCATATCGGAGGAAGTCCGCACCCAGGTTGATAGACTGGAAAGGAAAAAAGAAGCGGCGATCGAAGATATACAACGCGCCAGGGAAGAATTTGAATTCGCATTCACCAAAGCCGAAACTGCTGTTGAAAATCAAGAATTCGATGAAGCTGAAGCGCTTCTCAATGAGGTGAAGCAACATGAAATGTTCATGATTGTTTCCAATACAGAAGAGAAAATTTCATCTTTATCACAAAAATTAGCTCAGGAAAAAAGTGATTGGAAAGATTTGAAAAATTCCAAACATACAGTTGAACTTTCTTTGGAAGCTTTGAATAAAGAAATAGATGAAGGGAATTTTGAAAATGCAAAATCTTTGCTTAATACAATTAAAACGGAAAGGGCTTACAATGAATATTCGCAGTTGAGGGAAGAAACCGCTCAACTTGAATCAGAATATGAGAAAGCTGAACATGAAGCTTATGTCAGGGAACTGGAAGAACAGGCATTCCCTACGTTTGAGTTGGTTAATACAGCCATGAAATCATGGCGCCTTGAAGAAGCCAAAGCAACCTTAAATTCACTTCAACAAAGCCAAGCTTATGAATTAAGCGAAACAATAAAGGCTGAATATGCGGAATATAATGAGAAATTAAAACGTTCTGAAAAGGCAGAAGGCTTGTGGCTGGAAGCAAAAGAAGCCTTTGAGGCCGGTAATTTTCCTTTAATTGTCGAAAAAATCGGCAAGTATAAGTCTTTGGACGTTGAGGTTCATGAGAAGTTTGACGTTGAAGCCGAAAGGATGCTCCATGTGGCGGAATCAACCCTGGAGAAATATGAAAACCTGTTTGATGAGGGGGAAAAATTGCTGGCCCAAAACCAATTCCAGGAAGCTAAAGCAAATTTCCAGATGCTGGTGGAAGCCGACATTGATCTACCACATGACCTTGCGCAAAGGGCGGCGGCGAAATTGCCGGAAATTGAGGATGCCATCAGGAGTAAAAAGGTCAGTGGAGCTCGAGAAGCTCTTGAGGAATTGGAAGCTTTTAAAAGACAGGTTGCCATAGATATTGCTTCAGAAGCTTTTGAAGAAGCACAGACGGCCCAAAGTAAAGATGAATACCTGGAGGCTTTGGAAAAATTAAATCGGGCCAAGAGGGAATTGGAAAAATTCAATCCACCGCCCGAAATTCGTGAAAAGCTCAGACAAGTAGAAGACACTAAGGAGAAAGTTGAACGGAAACTGGCTGCTTACGAGGAGATCGAAAACCAATTGGAAGCTGCTGAATCATTAGTAAGTGAAAAGGATATTTCACGAGCCCACGCCGCTTTAGAAAAAGCAAGAAAGATAGCTGAGGAAATGAATATTGATTATACTGAAGAGCTAACAGAGCGTGAAAACACAATCAAAGCGCGCATTTCTGAAGTTTATAGGGTGGAACGGTCGCAGGAAAGGGAACGCTATCTCGAGATTCTTGATCAAATACAAAAACAACTCGATGGGGGTAATGTTTTTCTGGCCCAGGAACTGTACGGTATAATTGATAACGCGGAAAAGATGCTTTTTACAGAGCCTGAATTAACGCACATTCAGAGTATTCAACGTGATGTAAAGAATCGGATTGAAAACGCAGAGGAAGATATTGAGGACGTTAACCAACAATTTAAGGAAGCCAGGCGATTACTCGAGGAAGATAAAGGTATTGAGGCATTGAGTGAATTCCAGAATATAATGAATGATATTTTTGAGGATAATTTGCCGACGGATACTAAAATTGAAATTGCACAAGCGTATCTTGAGTCCTTGAAAAAAGAGCTGCCTGCGGCTTTGGAAAAAGAAGCGCAACGGTTGAGGGAATCTGCTCAGTCCAATATCGAGCATGTTGTCGCCTTAAAACCCTATTATCTCGCCCGTTTCTGGGTACAGAATGAGAGTTATGATGTTGCTAAGGATTACCTTCAAATCGTTGCTGAAGACCAGAGACTGGAGGAAAATAAACGCTCATGGGCCGCCGGTGAACTCGAGGATATTGAAACGAAACTTAACCGCTTAGAGGAAGAAGAGTTGTTGGCGGTCCAGGAAAAAGCGCTGGAAGCAAAAAATTTAATGAAAGAAGCCAATGATAAGAGACGGGCGGGAGAGAATCAAAAAGCTCTGCAGCTAAGACGGCTCAGCGAGGGTCTGCAAGTGGATATAGTGGTGGAGAGGGCGCAAATGGCATTGAACAGGAATGCTTTCCCGGTCGTTAGAGATACGGTGGAACGTAATATTGATTTGTTGCAGCCCCACACTCAGCGTAAGGGAGTTCGTAAGATTGTGGATATAGCAAACGCCTGGAGTAAAGCTGAAAATGCCTCGGAACGTGTCATTGATGCATTGCAGGAACATGATCTAAGTGCTATGGAAAATGCCTATGAAAAATTAAAATCAATCGATATTCGTCCTTTCCCATTTGATGAATTAATACCTCACCTTGACGGTGCCAGGCGTTCATTGATGACCCTGGAGTCGCCCGAGCAAATGCTGGCAAGTTTACCGGGTAATGAGATCCTTCAGGATTATATTGAACGCATGAAGCGAGAAAAAATGCTCGGCAATGCATATATAATCTGCGCCACAAACTATGTCCGTGGTGATCTGAAAGAGGCGTCCGATTACGCCCTCAGGGTTATTAATCATGCCCATGACAATCACCGGATAGAAAAGAGATTTGCGGAAAATGTGTATGTTGATCTCACTCTGAATGCCGTGCAAGAAGGTATTAATGAAGGACAATTAAATGAAGCTGCTCATTTAATGAACAATATAAGGGCAACTTCCGTGTATTCGGATCAACGTGATGTGAGGAACAAAGTGGATTCTTTAACTTTAGAATTACGGAAGGCTGAAGATCGACGTGAAGCTGAGAAACTGCTTTCTAAGGCGGAAGGGTATCTTTTGAAAAATGAATTGGAATTAGCTTCCGGTAAGCTCCAAAAAGTGAGAGAATTGAGTTTTTATCCTGAATTGGAAGGTATTCCTGCTAATGTCAATCGCATGGCACAGAATTTACAACGTCGACGACGCGTTGCCGGTTCGATGAAGGAAAAGGCTGAAGACGTAAGGGAGATACTTTCGTCGGTCGAAGAGAAGGTCAATAAATGGGAGTTTGAGAATGCCTCCTCTCTGTTGGCAATAATTAAGGATATAACTATCAGCTCGGAACTGACGGGCTTAAAAGAGAGAATTGAGGAGGTTCAAAAATATTATGAGAGTGAAAAATCTGTTGCCGATAGCCAACTGAAAGCAGCTTTCAAGGAACTGGATGAAACGGAAAATATTCTTAAAGATCAGAAAATAGACGAGGCGGCTTCTCGTCTGGAAAATATACGAAATAAGAGGGTCTATAAAGAAAATTATGCGGATTTCCGTGACAGTTTCAGCCAGGTGGAACAAAAAATAGATGAACACAAAAAAATCAAGGAAGCCTTTGATGTCATAGCAGAGGCAGAAGAGGAGTTTTTGAAAGGCAAGCTTGATGAAGCTGAAAAAATATTAAGGCAAGTTAAGCAAACTCCCGAATGGATGAATATTGAAAGGGTTAAAGTTGCGTGTAACGAAGCTGAAAATGAGATAAGTAAAGCAAGGCAAAAGAAAGAAACCAAAGAGGAAAAAATACGGCTCAGTCAAGAGAAATTAGATGAAGCCCTAAAAGCTTTTAATCAACAGGATTATGATGCAGCCAGAGCTTATTTGCAAAAAGCTGAGGAGGATTCAGGTATTGCGGAATCACCCGAGCTGGCTGAAAGAAAAAAATCTCTTTCAAGCAGAATTGAGAATGCGGAAAAGATGTCAGAAGAACTTTGGGCGATGTTGGAAAATGTCAGGTCTCTCCTCAATGAAGGAGAACTTGATCAGGCTGAAAATTTGTTGCAAGATATTAAAGAGATAGAAATTGCAGCTAAAATACCACCAATCAATAATACTCTGAAAGAATTGGAAAGTGGCCTGGAGTTGAAGCGGGATGAAATACGCGCGGAAGAGATTCTTTCAGAACTAAAGGAAAATATTGAAGCAGGTAAATATAGGCAAGCTTATCGAATGGTCATCGATGCACAAAAAACTGAATTGTTTGATCAGATGGATGATTTCAGGGATGGAATACAAAATTTATCGGCGCAAATTGAAAGAGTTGAAGATAGCGCAAGGGAACTCTATAATCAGGCTGTGGACGCCTATAAACAGGATGATGTAGAAAAACTCAGATCTTTGCTTGATGAACTTGAGGAAAAATACAGAAACACACAAGTTTTTGCGGAAAAATTGTAGAAGTAAGTTTTTAAGACATTGGCTTCCTAAAAGCAACCATAAATATTATAAAGTTTTAAAATAATGAAGGAGAACTTTTAATGAAGAAATTTTATGAGAAAAGGTTATTTCTGTCCACATTGATTGTGTTGTTTTCTGGTGTTATGGCTGCTGATGTGTTTTTAGATGCTGTTAATGCTGAGCCTATACCTCCCAGTATTAGTGATATGCTTAGGGAGGTGGCAAGAGAAGATGCTCAAGAGGAGGTGCTTGAGGCTGTTGAAGAGGCGGGAAAAAAACTGGAGGCGGGGGACCTCTATGCTGCTAAAATGCAGATCATGGAGTTGAAATCTACCATAGAGCTCACTTCTGCCGATTACCGAATTCTGGACCCTGTTGAAAGGAAAGTCAATGAAGAATTAGCCGACGACCGGGAAAAAATTGTTGAACAGATAGAGAAAGAACTGGAAGAAAAAGAGCTGTTGAGTGAATACAGGAAGCAAAAGCAGGTGGAAACCGAGCTGAAAAAACGCAGTGCTGTTTCTTTGGTAGAGAAGGCAAGAACTGAATTGTATCAACGCAATAATCCACAGGATGCCGTTGAGCTGGCGCGCGAAGCTTATGCCTTAGACCCTGATAATAAAGAGGCGGAGAAACTCATTCTTCAAGCGGAAGTCGAACTGAGTGAAACCGCTGCGGAACTAACTCAAGAAGCGGATCTTTTGAGCCGCCAAGCGCGTATCAGAGTCGAATCTTTGAAACAGGAATACGCAGCATTGAAACGGCGTGCGATGCAGCATCAGGAAAAAAGCGAGTTTGAGCAGGCCCGGGATGTCTGGGCGAATGCACGGACTTATGTCAATGTACTTTCAGTATATGACGATATGGGGGATGAAGTCGAGCTTGTAGAAAGCCAATATGAATATGCAAAAGAACAGGCAGAAAAGATCAGGCGCGAAGAAGAAGAACAATTGGCTCAGCGCAGGGAGGAAGAAGCAACGCGCAGACTGGAAGAGGAAATGCGGGCTAAGGAAGAAATGGACGCCGAGCGTGAAGCCGAAATGCTGGATGACGCATGGAATTATGTGCGTCGCGGGCGCTATAGAGAAGCACAAAGAATAGTCGATGAAATGTTGTTGATGGATTCGACCAACGAAGGGGCCCTGGTCTTGTACGATATTATCACCGACCAAGAGCACGATGATGCTATGCGAAGGGAAGTACAACGACGTGAGCGGGAGGATTTGCGCCTGTTCCGTAATGCATATGAAAGAAGTACCGCGCGCTCCGATGAAATTACTTATCCCGACCGGGACTTGTGGCAGCGCATTATTCAGAGAGACCCTGTTGAATACCCTACCGAAATAGTTGAAAGACCGGAAAAGGAACTTGCCCTTGAAGAGGAATTAAAACAGAGTGTGGGGCTGGACTTCGAACGGCACAGAGACCTCACCGAAGTGGTGGATTATATTTCTGATATTACGGGCGTTGAAATCATGGTTAATTCAAGAGCCTTTGACGATAGCGAACGCCCGCCCCGCATCCGGGCGCGTTTTCAGGCGAGTATAGAAAATGCTTTGGATCATATAGTTCGTGAAGGCAGTACGTCGGGAAACCCTTTAGCATGGGCTATTGATGGTGATATCGTGAGAATTGATAGTCCGGGTAACCTGATGGACTATCAACTGAGGATATATGATGTGAGGGACGTACTTGTTAGCGTTGCCGATACGATGGCAGAGGGACCTCTATGGGGCCAAGAACCTATTTCGCCACCAGATAGTTGGGTTACTATTGAGGAAAGAGATATTATGAGACTCCAAAGACGAATTGAACCCAGCCCTTCAATGTCAAGACGTGCGCGTATGCTGGATGAGATGATCACTACAGTGATTACACCCGGGCAATGGCGCGAGCGCAGGCCGCCGGAAGCGGTAGAGGCCGAAGATGCTGATGGAGATTGGGATGATTGGGGGCAGGCTTTTGGTGCGGATAATGAAGAGACACAGCATAAAGGGCCTTATCTGCATTTCCGTGAAGAAAATCCCGGTGATTTTATTATTATCCATACTCCCGAAAAGCATGAAGAAATTGAAAAACTCCTGAAGGCTTTAAGGGAATCGATTAATATACAGGTACATGTTGAGACGCGGTTTGTTGAGGTGAAAGATAATTTTCTCAGAGAACTTGGGGTTGATTGGACAGAAATTGATCTCACACCGGAATTCCTGGACGGAGAT
>JAGYMJ010000127.1 GCA_018400625.1 Planctomycetota bacterium | reverse complement strand
TGCTTAATCTTCATCCCACCGGCACAGGGCACGGTGGAGGATCAACGTGGTTCACTGAGGACTTACGAATACTTACGTATCCTCTCTGCCTTATTGTAAAATGAAAAGGCCGATAACTCAAGGGCGGCTTGCGAGGAAATGTTTAACTTTCGGAATTCAGGCTTCTTATGTCTGGAAAAACTGGGGAAGCTTTTCAGCCATATTATTCAGAGTTCCAACCCAGCCCGAGCACTTCTTCTGCCGATTCGGCCTGTATGACTTGTTCCACCAGTTCGGCGTCCCGCAGGGGCTGAATAAGCTCCGCCATAGCTTTCAAATGCACCTCGGGGGAGGCGTCTTCCGGGCTGAGGAGCAGGAAGAGAGCTTTTGAGGCTTCGGTTGTTTGCGATATCTCCCAGCCGCCAGTGTTGACCCCTAAAAATGCTGTTGGATGCTGGACTTCGGCAATATGGGCATGCAAAAGGACAATGCCCGGGGCCAGTTCCGCCGGTTCCGTTTCACACAAATGCGTCAGGTACTCGGTGAGCTTATCAACGACCTCCGGTTGGCCCGGGAACGCGTTCTGGAGAAGTCTGGCGATGGCTTCCGGTATGCTGGTGCTTTCCAGGCCAACCTCGATATTCCTGACAGGAAGGAGTTCTCCAGCGTCGGAGGTCGTTTCCGATTCCGGCGCGGCCACATTTTCTTCACTGATCTCAGGAGGATAAACGACAACAAGGTTAATATCGGGCTGCTGGTTGGTAAGGAGTCGCGGCAGTTTACTGTTGCGGGGACGCCAGGCAAGCCGGCCTTTCCGTACATTAAGAAGAACAACAAGGTCGTTTTCACTCGAAACGTTTTTTCCCAGCCAGGGCAGCAGGTCTTCCCACTGATCAAGCCGAACATTCTGTCCCATGATGTTGGGGGGAAGCTTTTTTATAACCGGGAGCACCTTTTCCATTGTCGAGGGTGCCGCTACGGTGACAAGCGATGCTCCCAACTGCTGGGTCAGAGTTTTCACGGTACGCGCACACCTTTCAAACCCCGGTTGGCGTTCAATGAGTGGCGGGACAGCGAGGACTATTCTCTGGACTGTATTGATCGATTCCGAACATTTGCTGATCAGTATCATCTGCCGGCTTTTTTCGATAACGATATCAAGTTTATGCCCGAAGGTTTGCGAATGGGACGAAACCCGACCTTTCCACCCGAAAATGGCGGTGGAAATACGCAGGTCTGTCATGGCCTGCAATACGCCGGAGGGGACGTCGATAGCGGCCCGTGTAATGGGAACGACAGGAATATCGGAAGACATCGATTTGACCACGGCATTGGCGAGCAATTTTTCGGCCCCGGCGATACGCTCTTCCGCCCTCGAACCGGATTCCACAACGGACAGGGGGTAGAGCGGCTCGTGCGAGTTGCTCGGCCTGATGAGTTTGGCCAGATTGATCAGTTCTTCGGCTGTTTCACGGTTGGCAAGCGAGACCAGGATGCGCTGCGGGGCGTCTGAAGGGCTGTATGACCGCCCTTCTTCCTGGAGCGCAACCTTGCGCGAATAGCGGTCGGTCAACCATGAGCCGGCCAGGCTGGTGAACAATATCATGACGACCGTGCCGGTCACGACATTTGCGGGAAAAATTTCTATTTCGTACCCGACCATCACCGCCGCGAGCGTTGCCGCCGCCTGGTTGACGCTGAGCCCGTAGATCAGCATACCCTCATCGCGGGTATAGGACAGGATTTTTCGTGACGCGGAGGCCGCCAACCATTTCGTAATAATCCCGGCGGCGACCATAGAACCTGCGATAATAGCGGCCTCCCCGCCGGTTAAGAAAAGACGCACATTGACCAGCATGCCCACAGAAATCAAAAAAATCGGAATAAAAAGGCTGTGCCCGATGAACTGTATTCGGTTCATGAGCGTGCTGTTTTCCGGTATAAAACGGTTGATGGTCAGTCCGGCGAGAAATGCGCCGATGATCGGCTCCAGCCCTGCAACATGCGCCAGATGGGCGCAGATAAAAACGGCGGATATGACGCCTGTATAGGCAATTATTCCGTCAGAAGCGATATGGCGGAAGAACCAGCGGGCAAGCCGGGGAAGGAAAACAATGACGGCCGCTGCATAGATAAACATGCTGCCGCTCATGCGCCCCCAAAAACCTATACTCGCCCCACCTTGATGCATTGCGGCGATGACGGCCAAAAAGAGCAGTGCTATGGTATCGGTAATAAGTGTTCCGCCGATCGTCGTCGTGACGGCGCGCTGACGGGCCAGCCCCATGCGGCTTGCCAGGGGATAGGTGATAAGGGTGTGGGAGGAAAACATGGTGGAGAGCAGCACGGCGGCCGACCATCTGAAATCCAGCAGATAATGCCCCATCAAAGTACCCGCTGCCAGCGGTATCGAGAACGTGAGCAATCCAAAAACAAGGCTGTGGTGGCGATGGCGTATGAACTGATCCAGATCCAGTTCCAGACCGGCAAGGAACATCAGATAGAGCAGACCGATGGTGCTCAGCAGTTCGACCTCATTGGCGCGTTCAAGCAGTCCTGCGCCGTAAGGGCCGATTATTATTCCGGCGATGATCAGACCGATGATGCCGGGGAGTTTGGCCCGTTCCGCCAGCCGCGGCGCCAAAAGCGCCGTAAACATAAGAAGAGCGAATATCAGAACGGGGTCGGTGACCGGTAATATCTGATCAAGCATGTTGTATTAAGTCCTCATTAATCCTGTTTTCAGGGCTGGATACTATAGCAGAAAAATATATATATTGCAACAGAACGCATTATAAAAATATGCCCCAAAAGTAGGCATTCATTTGACGGGAAGGACAAAAAAAAGATAAAATGGTAGCAACTTATATAAATAGATAGCACGTTTTTGAATTTTCGTTAATATTTTATTTTTTATTATGGCGCTTGCAGCCATAAAAAGCTTGCGAGAATCAGAAAGGGTAATAAAGTGAATAGAAAAGAGCAAATGCAAAGAATCTTTCGTTTTGTCCATGTTAACGAAGCATTTACGTTAATAGAGTTACTTGTAGTAATCGCGGTCATTGGTATCCTGGCGGCCATGCTTATGCCCGCCCTTGCCCGCGCCAGGGGAAAGGCCAGGGGAGCTGCTTGCAAGAGCAATTTCAGGCAGATGGGCCTGGCATTTGAAATGTACAAAATGGCCGAGAACGGGACATATCCACATAATCCGCAGTGGAAATCCAATCTATGGGATGTGGTTGGCGAAGATGCAGCGGACAGCATCGCGCTCTGCCCGGCCCGGCATGGAGCCACGATACCCGAGGGAGATTGGTACATGGGGCAGGGGTATAATATCGGGTCAGGGTTTCCCACAGGAGCCGGAGCCGAAATAAAAGGTTTTGTAGGGACAAATGAATCTCAAATTCCAAATAACAGCCAAAAAATACTCATTTTGGATTGGGGACGGAATTCGGATGGTCAGGGCGGATGCAATGCCGGGCCACCATACCAAGATGCAAACGGCGCCGACCAAACCGATTCCGGCGTGTTGTTCGGGGGTACGACCTCTTACTGGGCTGTTGTAAGAATTCATTCCGGAGGAAGCAATATACTCTTTGGTGACGGTAGTGTTCGGTGGAAAAAACCCGAAGAATTTCACAGTAACGCTGACGGAACCGGAGACCGTAACGGGATCAACGGTTCAGATTTGGAGATTACTGACGACTGGCGTATGTATTGGGATACTTCTTATTCGATGTAAATAAAGATGAAAAAAAAACATTACCTTATTTCAAGTATTATCCTGGTCGGGATCGGCCTTCTTTGGTTCCGCGGTAAGGGGGAAGACGCCCCGAATCTCATGACCACAACCAGCGTTCTTTCGTCCATAGCGGAGGATATTGCCGGTGAAAAAGTAAAAGTTACCACACTTGTCCCCGCCGGTTCATGCCCCGGGCATTTTGATGTTAAGGTGCAGCATCTCAGGCTGATCGAAGAGAGCGGCATGCTCCTTGCCCATGGCTTTGAGGCCTATCTGCCCGACATCCGGCGTTCGGTCGGCAACCCGGCTTTTAACCCGTCCCTTATACAGATACGTGAAAGCTGGCTCACAAAACCGGGTATGACCAGTTTGTACAATCAAGTCGCTGAAGAACTGATAAGCAGATTCCCCAGCCTTGAACAATCTATAACGGCAGAGTTAAAGAAAGCACGGAAAAAAATAGAAGACATGGGTGATGATGTGCGGCAAACGGCACGCGAGTTAAATACCAGCGAAATAAAAGTTATCTGTAACAGCCACCTGCGTGGCTTCATGGATTATGCGGGTTTTGATGTAGTGGCCACTTACGGACGGCGTGAGGACCTCTCCCCGACCGGCATCACAAATATCATTGGTGTGGGGAAAGAGGAGGGAGCACGTATTGTTATCGACAATATGCAGGCGGGAGCTGATACCGGCAAGGTTTTCTCCGAGGAATTGGGCGTGCCGCACGTGGCCATTTCCAACTTCCCGGGCGCGCTGACCGGAGCCGACACCCTTTATGAAACGCTCTTGCTTAATCTTGAACTCATAGAAAAGAGCCTGGAGTAGGCTCGTGCTCAGTGCTGTGTTTCCTAAAATCCGTGGTTAAAATGAAGCCAGAAATTGAATTAAAAAATGTGACCGTAGGCTATTTGACCGAGACCGTCATCAGGGAGCTTTCACTGACCATCGGCAAAGGTGGTCTGGTGGGGATTTTTGGCCCCAACGGTGCAGGGAAAACCACTTTACTCTGCGCTGTCAACGGCCTGGCGGTGCAGACCGGCGGCAGCGTATTTATACGCGGCAGGGAACTCAACAGATACTCAGGCATCAAGCTGAGAAAGTCGATCGGTTTCGTACCACAACATTTCGATATTGATCCGCGTCTTCCCATATCCGCACGTGAAGTTATTTTAATGGGAAGATACGGGAAAATGGGGCTGTTTCGTTTTGCCGGACGTACCGAACGCAAGCTTCTGGAGGGGCTGAGTGAAATGTTCGGCATATCGCACGTGATACACAAGCCTTTCGGACAGCTTTCGGGCGGCGAAAAGAAGCGCGTGCTGATTGCCAGAGCGCTCATAAAAGAGCCGTCCATCATGCTGCTCGACGAAATTTTTGCATGGCTGGACAAAGAAATGGGGGAAAAGCTTCTTGGGATCATCAAAAGGATTCATCACGATTGGCAGCTCACCACGCTGATTGTTTCTCATGACCTGAAAATGATTGAAAACGTTTGCGGAACGGTTATCTGGATACAGAAGGGCGAAGTCATCTTCAACGGTAAGAAGTCAGAATTTCTGGAGAGAGTCAATGAGTGAATTAATGGAACTTTTCCAGTACAGTTTTCTCCAGCGCGCGCTTATAGCATGTTTGCTTGCCGGAATTGCTTGCGGAGTCGTCGGGGCCTGGATTGTTGTGATGAAAATCTCCTTCATCGGAGTGGCCGTTTCCCATGCGGCTTTTGCAGGGGGACTTCTGGCGCTTCTTATCGGACAGCCGGTCGTGTTAATCTCTTTTCTTTTCAGTCTTATTGCATGTGCCGTTTTGGGGCCGATTTCCGATCGGGGCCAGCTGCACCCCGAGACTTCCATAGGGATACTCTTCTCCTCCACCCTCGGGCTGGCATTCCTGTTCATGGGGATGCTCCCTGAGGGCAGAAGTCAGGGGCTTAACCTGCTCTGGGGCAGCGTGCTGACGGTCAGCACGGGCGATGTGAGCCTTCTGGCCCTGACCGCAGCAATCGTCATACTCATAACAATTTTATTTTACAAAGAACTTCAATCCGTGATCTTCAACAGGGAACTGGCCCGTGCGGCGGGAATTGCGGCGGCACCGTTTTTTTACCTTCTCCTCTTCCTGACCGGTGCAACGGTCAGCACGACCTTGAAATCGGTGGGTGGGCTGCTGGTTTTTGCCTTTATAATCAACCCCGCAGCGTCCGCTTATCAGATCACCTTCAGCTTGAAAAAAATGTACGGGCTTTCCGTGCTGTTTGCCGTGGTTTCGGGCTGGCTGGGAATTCTTGCCGCCTCGCTCTTTAACGTGCCGGCCGGGGCTTCTATAGTGTTGGTCTCCAGTTTAATTTTTACTCTCTCCGCTATTTTTTCACCCAAGAGGAAACTGAATGAAAAACAGGAATGAATTCTTTAATCATGCCGCCGAAAGATGGGATAATGATCGCCGGGAAACAGAAGAGAGCTTTCGGGGGGTTGTCAACGCGGCTGAAATCCGATCAGGCCAGACCATATTGGACGTCGGTACCGGAACCGGCGTTCTTCTGCCTTATATAAATGCAATGCTGCACGGAGAAGAGCGAATATATGCGATTGATTATGCAGAAAAGATGATAGAGAAGCTTGTGGCGAACGGGTATCCGCCGAATGTGATACCCGAAGTCAAGGATATTCACGATACCGGGTATCCCGATGAAATATTTGATCGTGTCATCGCCAATTCCTGCTATCCGCATTTCGAGGACAAGCCTGCAGCCTTACGTGAAATTCATCGGATCATGAAGCCAAACGCTGTTTTTGTCATCGCCCATCCCACCGGTCGCGAATTCGTGAACAATATCCACCGAACCGCCCATGAGGTTGTCCAGGCGGATGTTTTGCCGGAGCCGGGGAAGATGCTTCCTGTGATACTGGCAAACGGGTTTAAAGCGCTGGATGTCATCGATGAGCCCGATTTTTTCCTCATGAAATTCCAAAGGAAAGTTGACGCCCGGCCGAAATAACCACGTTAAAGTTTTTGCCAAGCTTTTTTCGAAAAAGCGGACTTTTTTACAGATCCTTCAGCAGCTCGCCAAGTTTCAATAGAAAATTTCTGTTGTCGGCGCATGCGTAACGCAGCTCGCCGCCCATCCGGCTGAAAGTTTTGCAAAAACGCAGGTAATAATCAGGATGATCCTGCGGCGGTTCGCCCTTGCTCCAGTCCCATGAAGACTCCTGCAAGTCCACGACGGTTATACAATGGTTTTCCATCCGGCGGCCGCTTTGCAAGGCGATATTTTGGGCCATCGACATCGATTTTTCGAAGATCATCGGTGACATTACCGCCGAGCCGATGGAAAGATAGACCCCGCCGTCCAGGGAACTTACGCTTTGAGCAAAACACAGAAAATCATTCATCGCCGTCCGTCCCACGGCCCCGCCATGATTGAGCGGATGGATATAGATTATATCATGGCCTATCATCGGATGTGCGGTGAAAGGCACTCCCAGCCTGTAAGCGGCCGCCTGAGCACTGTAACGTGCGTAGGGGTGCGGAATGTCCAGTCGGCCGTCGGGCAGGGCCTGATCCTGTTTGACTTCCAGGAGGTCAGCCGCGGCGCCGATATTTTTGGGCAATGCCTCATGGCTCTCGATACTGGCCAGATGATTTTTGAGATCAGCGGCCGTGGGAATATTGACGCCGTTGTCCGCTATCATCTTCCCCACGCTCTCCCCGTAGCCCAGCCCCTCATAAGCGCCGATAAGAACAGCCAGATTGATGTAATAGCCCGTTTCAGACCAAACGCCGAATCGCCCTTCCTCCATGTTTTTCTCGACATGCTCGCTGGTTTGGCCCAGCCAGGCCAGTTCCCAGTCATGGATGACCCCGGCCCCGTTGGTCGCTAAATGTGTCAGAATCCCTCTTTCCATCATATCGACCAGGACGGGTCCGAGTCCGTTCTTGATGGTATGGGCGCCAAAAGCCATGATGACCGGTTGATCGGCGGCGCGAGCGGCGATGATGCGTTCCGCACACCGGTGAACAGTTTCTTGGGCCGGGGCCGACATGCCGCCGGGGGAGGTGCCCGGCATGATTAAATCGCGCTCGACTTTGATCCTGTTCGCGCGTTCTCGCAGA
>JAGYMJ010000126.1 GCA_018400625.1 Planctomycetota bacterium | reverse complement strand
GGGGTGGTGCGTGAAACGCCCGGGCCGAACTCGACGCGATAATCGCCCTGCGGACTTGACGTGAGCCCCGCCAGCGCCCACCGGATACTGCCGTCGCGCCAGGTGGCGGCCACATCGATCTGTGCCGGGACTTCATGGCCTTGTCCATCAACAATCCGGATTTTTGAGGCTTCATGCAGCTCTCCCTCCGGGAAGGGCAGACCGCCGACCAGCGGCCAGGGTTCGTCCAGACCGGAGACGTCGTTGATGTGCAGATCGAATTCACCGGCCAAAAGACAGGCAGGCAGCAAGAAGAGTGGAATCAGCATCAGGAGTAAAAAACGACAACCTTTTTTCAGTCTTAAAGTGACATGCGGGAAAAAGTTCCACAAAATAACACGTCGGGCGGACACAGACTTTCCGGTCAAGTTCATCATATTATTTTCTCCGTGATAATGACGTAAGCATTCCATTAAAAACATCCAATATAAGATTATAATTATAGCATGTCAAGTTTACGGTTGCACTCTGTTACCACCGGACTTGTTCCGGTGGGACGATATTTCTGCACTACAAATGGAGTTGCTCTCCCCCCGGCCTCGCCGGCCGGTAGGAACCCCCAATCAACGGGGTTCACTGAGGAGTTAAAAATATTTCCTCACCAAAAAAGGTACGGTGGTAGAATTGCCGGAAGCAACTTGGTTCACAGAGGACTTACCATTTATAAGTTTAGGGTAAATATTCACCAAAATACGTCGTTATCTGAATGAACGCTGATGAACTCTGATCCCTTTTTATTAAGGGGCGATAGAAGATTACCGGGAACCTCTCGGGTGGAAATTATTTGACGCATCAACTTCAGTAGGATAGCGTCCGGACTGAGGAGCTACCCAATAGTTTCCCCGCCACCGCGTATACCATGGCGACCCATAATAATAATAACTCCGCTGCCTGTATAGCCACCATCCGCCATACGGACCACTTCCACCAAAAGGATTTTCTTCAAGGTGGACGAATGAATGCGTGGGGCTGGTATGCCAGCCAAGACAGTCCGGCCCATCCCAGGGCGGGTGATGTCCGCGCTCCTCGTGAAACCAGCCGCATAACACCTCATCAGCAGGAGCCACCGGCCCCACAGCATTGGCTCTGCCGTCAACATATGCACGGGGGATACCGTAGGGATGTCCCAGGTAGATGCTGACCCCCTGGCGGCAGTCGGGAGACGGCGGCTGCGATCATTGAAGTGCGTGAGTCCCAAGAGGTGGGAAGAACTGAAGAAAATAAAAAAAGAACTAACTTGACCTTGTTGATAACTATAAATAAAATGAGAGGCATAATGTTAATCACCTTCAATTTAGATAAAAGGAAAAACATATATCAAAAGACCTCCTCAAAAAGGATCAGACTTACTGACTCGAAGGAAATTGCAATGCCCCCTTTTTGGGTTCTTTTGGCTTTTTCAACAGTGAATATTTGAGCTTCTTTTCGTCCCTGGATATACACATTCATTTCATTTAGGCGCTTAAATGCGCGATATCGACACAAAATTGTCGATTTGGAGTAACACAGACATTCCTGTCTGTGACGCCGCAGAGTCGAACCGCGCCCCTTCTCTTAGTCTCGTAAAATGCAGACGGCCCTTGTTCGCGATATTTCCGGCATGCTCACCGCTGCCGGACGCTTGCGTCGGTTTTCTGAGCCGGCGTGAATGGTTCGCTGTGATCTTTGCAAGCACGGGCGCCGGCAGCGATTAATCGGCGGGAAACGCCCAATCTAACAGCGCGGTGGGGGAGTGGGCCGACATTCCAACCGCTCCCAGCGCCCGGCTAACCGGCGGGAGTCGATAAATTTTCAAATCGCAAAGTTCAGTTTCAGCGTGGAGCGCTGGTAGCGGTAGCGGCCCGCACGGTTTTCAACTTACAGGCTGTTTTTACCCCCTGAAAAACGCTTATAAGCCCCTTTTTGTGGACTTGTATGATCCTAAGTGCTTCAATTGAAAAGACTTGCTATGGTGACACCATAAGTGTCGTTGTTTTTTTACAGCAGACTGTTAGAATATAATCGCATATAATAAATAAAAAATATATAATATCGAATGGAGACTAAAACATGAATATTGTTGTATTGGACGGATATGCACTCAATCCCGGCGACATGCGCTGGTCAGAATTGGAAGAATTGGGCCCTTGCACGGTCCATGACCGTACAGCGCCTGATCGGGTCTTTGACAGAGCCAAAGATGCTGAAATTATATTGACGAATAAGACGGTTCTCGATGCCGATACTATCGCTTCACTGCCGAAACTGAAATATATCGGTGTTCTGGCCACCGGTTATAATGTTGTGGATGTTTCGGCTGCACGAAAACATGGCATCCCGGTGGCAAATGTTCCCGCTTACAGTACTCCATCTGTTGCTCAGATGACTTTTGCTCTGCTGCTTGAACTCACTGGGCATGTGGGACATCACGCTCAGACTGTTCGCTCGGGCCGATGGAGTAAAAGTCCGGATTTCTGCTACTGGGACTATCCGCTGATAGAACTCGCCGGTCTGTCCATGGGGCTGATAGGCTTCGGTCGCATAGGGCGGGCTGCGGCCGAGCTGGCCGGGGCTTTCGGCATGAATGTTATGGCGTATAGTCCTTCCCTGAAATCGAGTGACTGTGAGGGGCGGACCGACCTGCATACCCTATTGAGTTCAAGCGATGTGGTCAGCCTGCATTGTCCGCTGACAGCGGATAATCAGGGCATGATCAATGCCGAAAGCCTGGCGTTGATGAAATCGACGGCTTTTTTGATCAACACTGCGCGTGGTCCGCTGGTTGACGAGCAGGCTTTGGCCGATGCGCTGAATGCCGGTAGATTGGCCGGTGCGGGTTTGGATGTTCTTTCGGCCGAACCGCCGGACGAAGACAACCCTCTGCTTTCGGCGAAAAATTGTTTGATCACACCGCATGTCGCCTGGGCAACCGGGGCGGCCCGTGCCCGCCTGATGGATATCGCTGTGGCTAATGTCCGGGCGTTTCTGGCCGGCAATCCTCAGAATGTTGTTAATGCATAATTTGCTTCATTTCACGGTTAGTTTTATTTCAACGGGGAATATTTAATGGATGATAAGGGATTGAAAAAGGCTCTGGATGAGGGAAAAATCGTCACCGGCATGATGGTTTCTCAGGTGAGAAGTCCTGCCATCGCTTCTCTTGCTGATACGGCCGGTCTGGATTTTTTTATCGTCGATATGGAACATGGCTCATATAGTTATGAAACGGTTGCCAATATATGTCTTGCATGCAATAATTTAGATATCTCTCCGATCGTCAGGGTTCCTGAGATCAGAAGGGAATGCCTGTTAAAACCTTTAGAGGCCGGGGCCGAGGGGCTGCTGGTGCCCCGGGTTGAGACCAAAGAGGAGGCCGAGCGGGCTGTTTATTTCTCCCGTTATGCGCCGCAAGGCGACCGCGGTCTCTCGACCCGCGGGGCGCATACACGATTTGCGAAGGTTGGAAGTGAAGAACTTGCTTCAGCCGCCAATGAAAATATCTTGTTGATGCTGCAGATTGAAACTCTTAAAGGGGTTCAAAATGTCGATTCTATCATGTCAACGTGCGGAGTGGATTTGGGTTTTATCGGTCCCTCCGATCTTTCTTTTTCATTGAAAAACAGACTGGAGAATTACCGGGAATCTGATCTGGACGAAGCTGTTGCGCGGGTAATAAACGCGTGTAAATGCAATAATGCGGCGTCCGGAATACATATCTATGATCCCGAAGACGCACGGAAATGGGTTGAAAGCGGTTTGCAGTTGATATCAATAAATACTATTTGATTTATAGAATCACCGGTGAACTGGTTACCGATACCGGTACGGCGACCGGGACACTTTTAGCCGACCCTTCCCAAAAAGAATGGTCCTCTTTCCTTCTCGATGTGGTGGATTTGCCGGAACCCGCATTGCCGCCTATCCAGGACCCCGTGCATATAGTGGGGGAATTAAAAAAAGATTTTGCAGCCCGGGCGGGTCTGCCGGGAGGGGTCAAGGTTGTCACCGGAACCCTGGATTCGGCGGCCGAGCTGCTGGGGTCCGGGGTGCTCGGCAAAGGGGAGGGGATGGTGCGTGTGGGCACGGCGGGCGGAATCATGCTCATAACGGACGAACCGACCCCAATAAAGGGTGCTCTGCTGTATCCCTATCCGATCGAACCGTACTGGTATTATCAGGCCGGCACAAATTCCTGCACAAGCGCTTTTAACTGGGTAAAGAGTCTCTTATTTGATGATGAGATGGAGTATGCAGAGATTGACCGCTGTGTGCAAAGCATCCCACCCGGGTCGGACGGATTAGTTTTTCACCCCTACTTGCTGGGTGAAAGGGCGCCTTACTGGAATCCGGAGCTCAGGGGTGGTTTTAATGGTTTGTCCATGGCACATGGCAAGGCGCATCTGCTGCGGGCGGTTCAGGAGGGGGTGGGCTTTTCCCTGCTGGATTGTTTAAGATTTTTATCTTCCAGATTGGATTATCGGATAGAGAATCTGAAGGTGGCGGGCGGTGCGTCTCAAAGTGAAGTATGGAGCCGGATACTTGCGGATATTCTGGGATTACCCCTCATGCATGGTAGTTTTTATTCATCTGTATATGGTATGGCTTTATTGGCCTTGTTGGCGTGGA
>JAGYMJ010000125.1 GCA_018400625.1 Planctomycetota bacterium | reverse complement strand
GGGGTTGGATCGCCGTTCGGGATCACTTCCGTGGAAAGTACATGCAACCTGATCAGCATCGGCCACCGGTTCCATAGCATTAGCTCTGCCGTCAACATAAGCACGTGGAATGCCGGCGTTATAGTTGACCAATCTGCCGAACGAAGAACTGTCCATCACGCCTCCGCCTTCGACGAAGCTCCCGCCAGGGTACCATCTACTATCCCATTTTTCGACCAAAAGAAGATAATGGCTGGCTGGCGGTGCGCCGCCTTCACTCAACCTCAGGGGCTGTCCGCAGGCAAAACCACGTCCTCCGGTATCTTCGTGTAATTACGATAAAAAGCTTCAATCACGAAAGAAGTCTTATAGACATTGGCTGTCATCTCTATGGAGTTTCCATACCCAATGATGGCCTTTATCTTCTGTCCACCAGCGTGAATGATTGTCGTATCCGTAGAGACATGTACGCGCCGAGATCGGGAAACAAGCCTCAATGTTTGAATGGGAGATGAACTGACGTAAAGCTTTTTCGTTGCCAAGCAGAGGCACAAGCCATCTGTGGAGAGAGCTATTCGCCAGCATTTCGGATTCATAAATTTCAATCCCATCGACACCGGCATTGAGAAGGGCCAGCGCGCGTTTTAGACCGGCCGGAAGCGCTTCGGGTGCTCGGGCCCATGTCGAACCAAGTCCACCTATTACCGGCACGCCATAGCGCCGGGCGAGTTGTATATATGGACGCACATCGTGCCTGTTGGACTCTCGTCCGCCACGGCACTCGATCGGCGCCAATTGGAGCTGGTCAATCAGCCCCTCTTCCAGCCATTTTGCCACATCGAGCCCCTGGGCCAGATTGAAAAAAAGTCCTGTAGAAGGTATCCTTACGGCAACGGGAATTTTCCGGGATTGATCGATCTCTATTTTTCCCAGACCGTGCTGCAGTTCACGCAAAAGCTGAGTAAAAAAATCAGCTCGCCAACTTATCCAGTGTTGATAAAGTCCAGGCTGGGCAGCATCGATATGTAGAGGGTCAACGCCAAATTTTTCCCGGTATTCCTTCACCATTGCCGGGTGATAATGAATGACAGGGGACAGCCGGCCGGTGCCAACTAAAAGCCCTTCAACACCGCGCTCGGCAGTCTCAAGCAGCACATCCGTTTTGGATTGACGCACTTCCTGAAAATAGAAAGACAGCAACTGTCCGCCTCCCGTTTCTCCTGCATCCGGCGCCTCGGCATTTTTAAGCCAGCGTTTATATTCCGGATGTTCCAAAAAAAGAGCGGTCACCCTTTCAGGTTTTTGGGCGCCATATTCCATCATAGCAAACCATGCCCAAATTTCGGATTCCCATTTTTCACTATGCTCAAGCACTTCTGCCAAAGGGTCAACGCCGGAAGGGCCGCGCAGTACACGCTTAACTTTTGGAAGTTGGCTTTCATAGGTGACACCTGAACGGCCCACCGACCAATCGGCAGTTTTTAATCCTAATTCCGACTGACCGGCAATAATCATTTCTAACTGATCCTTAGAATGTCGTAACATTTTCTTGCTCGAGAAAAAACAGCCCCAGTCGTTGACACCATAGAGAGGCACCGGTGGAGTGGAGGTCGTTTCTTGAAAATTTTCAAGGCTGTTCGACGTTACGGGAACTAAGCGCAGACACGCCAAACCCGCGCTGCCCGATGATTCATCCCCCAGTCCAAAAACTCTGAGGGGGTTTTCAGAAAAATCTGCAGCAGTAACAAACACTTCTGTTGCCTCCTGGCCCGAAAGTTCCAAATATTGCTGCAAAATCGCTCCGTTATTTTCATCGCGAATCTGATGGCCGCTTACGGGCCGGACCAGTGGATCATCACCCGCCTGTAAATAGCATCCATCGGCGTAGGGGGTTACAAAAATGGCATATATGCCCCCTTCGGCAACCGGTAATTCGAAAGGATCCTGAGGATTTCCCTTCACAGCAACCAGAGCGTTGCCGTCCTCCTCAGGTGCAAAATGCCATCCCGATGGAAGAGAAATACCCATTGATTGTGTAAAATCTTCCCAATTTGTGATGACCAATCCCTCTCGACCCGTATCGCGTTCAAGCGTCCAGGGAGCCATGGGGCTGAGCTGTACCTCATTTTCCCCCGTTGTCCGTCGCTTGTAAGTAAGGGAAGGGCCTTCCTCCCAGAACGTCCCCTTTATTTCGGGATACAGATCAATATTGAAATCGCCATCCGGCCAGTCCTTAACTCGGATACCGAGCTCTCGCCATTTATCCTCACATCCGGCAGTAACATGTTTTATACATTTCACATGACCTTCCGTATCCGTTATAGTCAACTTGCAAGGGAGTTGTTTCGGCGCGACGCAGGGCATAAGCCGGTAGAGGACAGTTAAATTGTTTTGATCATGAATGACTTCCCCTTTGAGTTTCATGTGCAGGGGGGATTCAATGCCGCGTTTGGGATTGTAAGCCACTTTTCGCGGGCCGCCGGCCTCCAGACGTCCGGGGCCTGCTGCAACGGGAGAAGCAATTTTTCGCGGGAATATCCGCCATGATTTCGCCTGTTCTTCTTCTGCAAGACCCTGGCACCACCGGCCATGAAAAACGCTCCTTTGAGTATCACTTTCGGCGACCTTTAGCTCAATTTGGTAACCAATAAAAAATACGTCCCCAGCTTCAAAAATATATTCAGCCGGCATCGTCATGGGTCCTAAGGGGAATTCTTGAAAACATCCGGGTTTTAATGTTGTCCTTTTTTCTTCAACAGCACCATTGGGTAAAGATTTTGTGAATACGGTCTCATAGATTTTTTCCTCAACCGTACCGGAATCTACAGAGACGGATATCACATTATTGCAACAGGGCTGGAAGTGCAGATCGTTTCCTTTTTCAATTTTTTTCCCATTAAACGTCAAGTTCAACTTTATCATATTTTTTCTCGAAAATTGTCGTTGGTTGATGAAATATCCGGGCAGGCGGATTAGAACCGGTTAGCCGCGGGGTCACCCGAACGTCCATCCGGGTGCAGGTCTTGCATTATGCTCCTTAGCGGTCGGACCACAGCAGAAAGTTCGCCACGCTTGTAATCAGAACATTATCGTCGGGTACGGCTTCTATAGGAGCGGGGCGTGTATGGCCATAGGCCGAGCCACGCACATACAGATCGCGATCACAACCAGCAGTTCGATTAAAGTGAAATTTCCCGCTTTCCCTCTTCCTTCAAGCCCGTCTTCTACCTTCTTGTCCATGGCTTCTACCTCCTTGAAAAGGGGTTTTTGGAAAACTCTGATTTTACAATAAATCAGAGGGAGTAGCCATTTTCTCTCTTTTTCAACCTTCAAC
>JAGYMJ010000124.1 GCA_018400625.1 Planctomycetota bacterium | reverse complement strand
TCCACGCGATAGAAAGTAAAATGAGGATTTTGCCTGAGACGCTCCAAACGCCAATGTTTAAGCCGGATATCGTAATAATCGTTGAGATTATCAATCCCGACGACCTTGTTGCCCTCTTCGAGCAATTTTTCACTTACTTTACTGCCGATAAACCCCGCCGAACCCGTAACAAGTATCTTATCCATAAATTCCCCGAAAAAATGAGCGGCCATTGATACAATTAATGAAATATTCAGTGAACCACGTCGGCACATCTCCACCGTGCCCTGTGCCGGTGGAATAATGATTCAGAGCTACTGCAATTTTACAGGTTCCCCCTTCTCTGCACTCTCATAGATTGCGTCCAGAAGTTCCATAACCACCACTCCTTCCCGCACAGAAGCGATATGCGGTTTATCATTCAGGATACAATCAACAAAATGTTCCATAGCGGATGGAGCCGGGGAGCCGACAGCATTTAAACAGGCATTATAGTGATCCCCTTCTGATTCATAATAAAGTTCCGCATCCTTCTTATGCGTATTGTTGTAGAGAAGGCCCCCTTCAGTGCCCATGAGACGAATTTCCTGAAGCCCTTTTTCTTCGATGTTCGAAGCCCATGACGCCTCGGCAACGAGCGTGGCATTGTTGTCAAATTTTACCATGGCCACAGCTAAGTCTTCGACATCAAAATCTTTCTTTTCTTTTCGGGCAACCTCCTGAGCAATGTGATCGTAGGTGCTTCCCAAGACATATGTGGGATCAGGATAGCCCATCAACCAGAGCGCGAGATCAATTCGATGCACCCCGAGATCGATCAGCGGCCCGCCGCCACTCAATGCTTTCTGCCCGAACCAGCCCCCGAATCCCGGCATCCCGCGTCGTCGCAGCCAAACGGTGCGGGCATAATAGATATCGCCCAAACGGCCTGCATCCACCTGCCTTTTCAATGCCTGCGCGGCATCTTTGAAACGGAAAGAGAAATTAACCATCAAACGGCAACCGGTTTCCTGCGACACTTTTTCCATCTCTCTGCCTTCGCCGGCGTTCATGGCCAATGGTTTTTCGCACAGGACATGACATCCGGCCTGCATGGAAGCGATGGAAAGACCGCAGTGAAACTTGTTGGGTGTAGCTACGCTGATGATATCCAGATCAAGTTTGGAAGCGTTCTCTATCAATTCTTCGCCACTTCTAAAGCTTTTTTTGACACCATATTCTTCGCCGACCTGTTTCAGCTTCGCTTCGTCAACATCGGCGATAGCCACGACGTCAGCTTTTTCATGCCGTTGAAATCCCTTTATATGATTACGTCCCATTCCAAGTCCGATAACACCTACCCGTAATTTCGACATCCCGCAATCTCCTCATGAGTGAATATTCATCAAAAAAACATTAAAATTTAAATATGCTTCAAATCTCTGCCCTTACCTGAATCGGTCACTTCAACCAATTCCTTAGGATACGGATCAAAATAAGTTTGATCCAAGAGGTAATCAATATCAAATCTGATAATATACGAGTTAACAAGCGCGCGAAGGGCACTGAGCGGCACTTTTTGAGCCCGGTAATCGATTATAAGGTTATTCATATAGTCACGCTCCTTCCCGGTTATCTTTTTTGAAAAATAACCCATGGCATGCTGAACAACATTAACATGCGCATTGTGCGAGGCACTTTTTCGAAAGGCTTTCAGCAGCAAGGTTTCATACTGCTCCAGGGCCTCGGGCAATCCAATGTCTTTCTGGTGGGCGACGATTTCCCCCATTTTATTCTTTGCCGCCTGATCATATGCCAGAAGCAGGAGTTTATGTTTTGCCTGAAACTCCACCAGCGCCCGGGCATCTCTTTCAGACTTCACAGCCGCAAACCTCGCCAGTGTAAAAAGCGTTAGTAAAAAATGTTCCCGTATAGCAAAATTCGTCAATCGGGTCTCGGTCTCTGCAGGATAGCCCGGAAATTTTTCAGCTACGGCCTTCCCAAACAGCCCGGGGCCATGCCCTGCCGGTGCTTTTGCATCGGCCCCTGAATAATACTTGGTGGCATAAATCCCACACGATGGCGACTTGTATTTCAATATAAATCCCTGAATATCCCCAAGACTATTGAGAAAAGATTCACAGAATTTTTCCATATCATCAGTAATGTTCAGCCCCGTCTCCGATTGAACAAGGTGCAGCCTGCTGCCGTCCTTCACAATACGTATAGGATCACGCGGAACACCCAGCCCGATTTGAACTTCGGGGCATACGGTCACAATATCGCAAAACTTGCCCAGCTTCTGGACATAAGGCGCCGGTATTCGGTCACCGTTATATCGGCAGTTATCAAATCCCAGACATTTACTGCACAGGATTTTTGGTCGTATATCATCCATGTTCTAATTTCTAAAACTCGAGCAAGCAAATTTGAAAGAATAGAACGTGTATATTACACCTCAAAGCATAATTTTTCAAATGAAAGGGCAAAAGAATATTGGGGAGAGGAACTCAACTGTCTTAAAAGAAACGCTTCAAGCCGAAGCGGTGACGGTTTCGGCCTGGGGCGCCCCGGCCGGAACCGGGAAGGAGCGTCGCAATGATGTATTGCAGGTCCCGATCCGCGCCACCAATGTGAAAAATGGGCGAATACGCCAACGACGAATGTTACCACCGGACTTGTTCCGGTGAGACAATATCTCTGCACGACTATTGCGGATACGCCAACGAGGAATGTTACCACCGGACTTGTTCCGGTGGGACAATATTTCTGCACTACGGGAGCCGGCTCACCCCTCCCCCCTGAGTCCCTCCCCCGCCGTCCTCGCGCCGGGATTATCCCTTCTACCTTGATATCAATGTTTTATCGGCGCGAGGGCGGCGGGGGAGGGACGACACACCTGCGCGCAGCCTTCAAATATTTCCCGACCGGAACCGCTCCAAAGGTAGAATTGCTGGAAGCAACACCGTGTACTTACTGTCAAAGACGCTCCATAAGAGCCATGATACGTTCCATTTCATTGCGCACCACCATATATCCCTCATCAAACCCCATGCCCGGCTTGGCCAGTATCTGATCGGGATGGGTCGCCATGGCGACATGGGTGCAAACCCGTGCGGATATGTCTGTTTCGTTGCATGTCCCGCCCAGATAAGCTTTCACGCCCCGGCTCTGGCAAAGCAAAACAGCCTCGATTGACGCGTTTATCCCGCCCAGGTCGGGCGTTTTTATCTGGAGCATATGCGCGGCCCCCTCCCGTGAAAAAACATCTATATCCTCCAGAGTATTGCACCATTCGTCGGCCACCAGTTCCACAGGAATCCCCTCCCTCTCCACCCCCTCCATAAGTTTTTTCATGACAGATATCTGCCCCGCGCGTCCGCCGGCGTCAACCGGCCCTTCAACCTTGAGTGAAAACGGCTGCGCTCTGTCAGCGAGCTCACCCAGCAGGGCAAGGATTTTGGAGATATCGTTGTCAAAAACCATACCGGGCAGGCCATAGACATCCAGGTATATATCGGGTATATAGTCCGGATCATTTCTGACATCGAGTATCCTGTCACTGACCCAGGAGACATAATCCTTAAGCTTTTCTCCGTGCGGCCCAAATTTTTCCTCCACGTTGTTGACAAGGCCGTGGGGGAGCAAATCGACCTGCTTAATAATCATTTTATCCACATTTTCATACCGTGCGTCACCGCATTGTCCCAGAATTTTGACCCGCTCGGAATGTATGGGCAGCGAATACTCTTCGGCGATCATTTCCGCCATGGTTTTATGCCTGACAGTCGCAAAAACCGACAGCAAAGCCTGTGTGAGCCCGTATCTTATGGCGGTATGCAGTTTTCCTCCCCCCTTGACCCTCAGGCTCTCAATGTATTGACAAACCTCGCGAAAACTTGAAAATTCCTGCCCTTTCAGAAGGGGTTTTATCTTTTCTTCGAGAAAAGGCACATATTTATCCGCGCGGAATACCGGGTCACGCCCTCCGGCCCCCGAATACTGCACCGCACAGCAATCGCCGAAAGCTATTGTCCCCTCTTCGGGTAAAATGCCGATCGATACCGACTCCCCCGGCATCCTTATGCTGTGAAAACCCGGAGTAACCGCCTCACCACGGTAAAGAGTCCCGTCTCTCACAGCACCCTGTTTAATGGCGAGCTGATCATCAAAAAAATAGGCAGAGACGCCTTGAGTAAAAACGATATCTTTAATTTTCATGATTTATTTTCCAATTTGTAAATATTCAGTGAAGTGCGTAGTTTTCTCACCACCGTGCCCTGTGCCGG
>JAGYMJ010000123.1 GCA_018400625.1 Planctomycetota bacterium | reverse complement strand
GTTTAACTTTTCCGATCTGATGCCGGCGGATAAAGAAGAACCGAGTCCGGCACCGGAAGAGGAGGCCCTGTTTCAATTCCGCCTGTCCAATATCCGGATCATTAACGGTGGATTTGAGTTCCATGACCGGCCCATGGATAAAACCCATCGCTTTGCCAATGTCAGCTTTACGATCCCGGTGCTTTCCAACTTTGATCCGCATATCCATGTCTATTCCCAGCCCGTGCTGGCGGGCGAACTAAATGATACGCAGTTTAAAGTTGATGTATCCACCAAACCGTTTGCCGAGTCCTTGGAAACGGTTGTGGATATAACGGTAACCGGGGTTGATCTGCCGTATTATTTTGACTATTTGCCGGTTGACCTGGGCCTGGATATCACCGGCGGCAATCTCAACCTTGAATCCAAAATCCGCTTTAAAAAAGCCTCCGATGGAAAAAACGATCTTGAAGTTTCTGCAGTTGCAGATCTGGCGAATCTTCAAGTAACCGATACGGCGGGAGATGAAATACTGGCATTGTCGGGCCTGCATGCGGAAATGGCGCCTTCCCGGCCGCTGGAAAAGCATATCCGGTTCTCAGCGGTCTCCCTTACCGAACCGGTGGTGACCATAGTACGCGATGTTAACGGAAATGTAAACCTGGCTCGGATCGGTCCCCAGGGAGCAAGCGATTCAGAAAATAAAGAAGCAGAAACGGGGCAATCCCGGACTGGTTCCGAAACCGCGGCCCCTTCTGCGCCATTTCAGGGCTCCATCGGGGAAATCCAACTCCGGGATATCGGCGTCTCCTTTGCTGATTACAGTGTTGAGCCCAATTATTCCGCCCGGGTGATATTTGATGAAGGCAGCATTACGGGGCTTTCCACCGAGGCGTTTGAAAGAGCGAAGATTTCGCTCAAGGGCGCGGTCAACGAACGCGCGCCGATCGATATTTCCGGCCGGATCAATCCGTTCCTGGCGGATTTGCTCTTAGATATCAGCGTTAAGCTGGAAAATATGGAGTTAAGCCCGGTTTCTGCCTATTCCGGCAAATATATCGGAAAAGTCATCAAGAAAGGAAAACTTAACCTGGATCTGGAATATTCGATTGAAAACAAAAAAGTGGAGGCTGACAATCATGTGCTGCTTGATCAGTTCAACCTGGGGCACGAGGTTGAAAGCGAGATCGCCGTAAATCTGCCGGTGGAGCTGGCGATCGCCCTGCTAAAAGACCGCAGTGGAAAGATCGAGCTGGATCTGCCGGTATCCGGCCGGCTGGATGACCCGGAGTTCAATTTAACCAGCATGATTCTCCAGTCTTTGATGAGTCTGGCTGCCAAGGCGGCCACCTCGCCGTTTGCCTTGGTGAGTTCGATTGTGAGCGGCGGCGAGGAACTCAGATACATTGAGTTTGAGGCAGGTAGCGCGGAACTGAACGGGGCATCCAAAGACAAGCTGGATGCCATCATTAAGCTGCTGTATGAACGGCCGGTCCTTGATCTGGAGCTGACCGGATTTGTGGCCCCGGAAAAAGACCGGGCGGCACTCAAGGCGGCTGCGCTTGAACGGAAAGTCCGGGCAGCCGAATGGGCTGAGACATCCGAACAGACCGAGACCGAAACCGAAACCATCCCGTTTGCAGAGATTGCCCTGACAGATGAAGAATATGTTACGTATCTTCGTCAGGTCTATAAGGCTGAGGTGCTTGGTGCACCGGATGCCCCGATAGACGTCAAGCCGCTGGATGATGAATCATTGACAGCAGAAGAGATGGCGGCAGAGATCCGGCAGCGGATAGAAATAACGGATGCCGGGCTCCGGCTTCTGGCACGGAATCGGGTAGAGTCAGTTAAAGGCTATATTTTGAATGATGACCGGATTGCCGTCAAGGGCCTGTTCATACGGAAGGCGGAAAATCTGATGCCCTCGGATGCCGGAAAATTCAAGGCATCCCGGGTGGAACTGAGTTTAAACTGAGCGTAAAAAGTCAAATTGGCGACTTTGGCTTTCCTCTCCCGCGTAAGCGGACAGGACATTCGGAGGTGAGAAATGACGGACAATTATGCAAAGATTGTTCAGGACAATCTTGATCGACTGTACGAAAATCTTCCGGAAGATCTTGCTGATAACCTTCCGGGCGAGCGAGATGAAGACCGGTTTATTTATGATGCATTCGGGGAAAAATGTGTGATCGAGCCGGAAAGAATTTCGCTTGGACAGGAACAACACTCTTCAGTGTTTGGAATCCTTATATCTCTTTATGCATTGAATGCCTGTAAAGATATTTGCATCCTTTCCCCTTTCAAGTCGTTCAAGGAGTTCCCTGACAGCATGCCTTATGTGGGAGCTTTTATAACGCATACTGAACAATTGCTTGTCCCTCACGTCAGCAGGATTAAAGAAGCGGTGCCGAAAATTACCGGAAAATTGAAAGGGGAGTCAGGTCCTTTTGAAACAGGAGGCGATTTTTCATTTATTGTTTATCCATTGCCTAAAATAGCTTTATGCTATATCTTTTATGAAGCGGATGATGATTTCCCCGCTTCGGTAACCTGCCTGTATTCAAATAACGCAAATCAATTTATGCCGGTGGACGGGCTTGCAGATGCGGGTGAATATACATCAAAAAAATTTTTAAATCTGTTTGACCAGTGATTGAAACCTGAAAAATAATAATCTTCCGAGAATTGTATCATGAAGAACTGTTTAATTATTGTTGGCGTGGCCCTGACTCTTTTTGTATGGTTCCCTTATCAAGCTTGTGCAGAAGGTTCATGGCTGGATAAAGGGGTTGATATTTTTAAGAACATGAGTGAGGGAAGCAAAGAGGAAATATCAAAAGAATCGAGCTATGCCGAGATCGGAATAGCATTCAAACAGGCACTTCGCATCGGATCTGAAAATAATGTGGTTAATAAATTGGGAGCCACGGACGGTTTCAATGCCGATCCATCTGTTCATATCCCTTTGCCGGAAAAATTGAATACAGTCAAAACGATGTTGTCCAAGGCCGGGATGTCTCAACTGACTGATGACCTTGAATTAAAGTTGAACCGGGCTGCCGAGGCGGCCGCTCCAAAAGCGAAAGGTCTTTTCGTGCAGGCAATAAACGACATGACGTTTGAAGACATAAAAAAGATTTATAAAGGACCTGAAAATTTCGCAACAAAATATTTCCAGGGCAGAATGTCGCCGGAGTTAAAAAAAGAAATGCAGCCCATAGTTGAAAATTTTCTGTCACAGGTAGGGGCAGTCAAGTCTTATGACAAGGTTATCGGTCAATATCAGACTTTGCCGTTCGTGCCGGATGCCAAAGCGGATTTGACCGAACATGTGGTTCAAAAAGGAATGGAAGGAATATTCCATTATCTTGCAAAAGAAGGGGCGAGTATTCGTAAAGATCCGGCCACACAGAGCACAGCATTATTGGAAAAAGTGTTCGGCGTTAAATAGCAACAATGCCTATTCAGCCGACGCAAAAATCCGCGTGGCTGATTAGCAGTGTTGATACAATCGGGGGAAAAAAGAGTCCTGGAAGAAAACAAGGAGAACTGCTTGATGAACATTCAACCGTCACTCGCCACAATCACGGTGTTGGGGATGTGTCTCGCCGCGCTCATATCGGGGGGATGCGCCATGTTACAGAGGAGCGCAACAGAGGAGCCTGCACGCCGACTTGATGGTGCAGAGGCCGGCGAGAAAGTTACCCGGGCGGAACTGGACGAACTCACCCGCGCCTTTGCCGACCGTTACGTCGGCCTGCTCTATTCCGTCTGCGATGCTTTGAAGGAGGATAACCCTGATCCGGAGCAGCGCCGAGCGGCACAGATGCTTCTCGTGGACAACGCCACCAACGTTTACGACATCGCCAGTAATGCCGACGCGTTCACCCGCGTGCTCGATTTGGTCGTGGTCACGACATTGGTCAGTCAGGAGTGGGACGTGGACGGCAGGGCCGTGGCGGTGTTCGGTGAGCGAGGCCAGGCGCTGGCCGACGCCCTGTCACAGGCCAGAGCGGAAACGTGGGTGCTTGCCGCTCGTGTGCTCTCCGCCGAACAACTCGACATTCTGGACTCTCTGCTGCAAAACTGGCGAGAGGAGAACCCGAAAGTCGTTCGCGCCTCGTTTGTTCGCTTCTCAAATTTCGCCATTGGGCGGGGCAAGTCGGCCGCCGCCCAGGTACTCGAGGCCCGGGGTTTCTTCGAGGAAATCGGGGAAGCGGCGCAGTCCGTCGACGAGGCACGAGTGCTCGCCGAGCGAACGTTCTATCGACTCAAACGCGAGTCCACGCTGCTCCGGTGGCAGGTGGCGGCGATGAAGGCCGATTTGGTCGCCACCCCTGAGCTCAACACGGCACTTGCCGATGTGCATTCGGTGACCGATCAGATCGAGCAACTACCCGCAAACATCGCGACCGAGCGGCAAGCCATCCTCACAGGGATCGATGACCGGTTGCAGCGTGCGAATGCGACAATCACCAAAGTGCGGAGGGCTGTGGACGAGGCAAACACGTTCGTTGCGTCGCTGAAACCAGTGGCCGAATTACTCAACGAAATGCTCACGACGGCGGATACCCTCTATGATCGATTTGCAGCCTCGACCCAGTCGAAGACGGGCAATGAGGGGCATGCCTTTGACATCCGCGAGTACGGGCAAACGGCCAAAGACGTAACGCGCGCCGTGGAGGAAATGAACGAGTTGCTCACGAGGGCGGAACACCTGTTAGGACCGTCAGATTTGAAACACGGGATGCAGGAGGTGAATGATTCGGTCGACGGACGGATCATGACGGTGGCCGATCAGAGCCAGGTTGTGATGAATGCTTTTTTCTGGCGCGTCTGCGCATTGCTGGGTGTGCTATTCGCGATGCTCATCTTGTACCGGGTAATTTCACTCCTGCTCATGCGGAACATGGAAAGACGGCAGGCTGATCGATAGGAAGTAAACCATTTTGCCGGGAACCGACCGGGCGCAGATGGAGGAGGAACAATGAAATCAGTAGTTATTTTCGGCGCAGGAATAGCAGGATTAAGTGCCGCCCATGAACTCAACCAGTTGGGATATAAG
>JAGYMJ010000122.1 GCA_018400625.1 Planctomycetota bacterium | reverse complement strand
TAACCAACACGTTCCGCCGTTTTTCCGCCCTGCCCGTCACCTCCGGCGCTTGCACATGTGGCTTGAAATAAACGAGAGAGGACAGTACAAGCGCCGGAGGGGACGGGCAGGGCGGAAAAACGGCTAGGGCATGAAAGATCACCATTTAGCTTTGAATCATCATTCCACCGGCACAAGGCACGGTGGGGGGGAAAAATCATGGACAAAACATATAGAAAATCGCATATTAATCTATTATCAAGACTTATCATAATAATAGGTTGTTTGTTTTCGGGCCTCTCGATCGCGACTCCTCATGAGGAAACGGGTGGGATTTATGTTCGCACCGATCCGTTACGCGCCGAGGTTTCCCTTAACGGAAAAGTCATAGGCGCCAGTCCCTGCACAGCTACGGATATTAAGCCTGGCGAAATAACCGTTAATGCGATGAGGAGCGGCTTTGCCGATGCTGAGAAAACGGTCACTGTGGAAGCAGGAAAAATTACCACCGTGCAGCTCCATCTCGATCCGCTTGGGAAAGGGATCGGCAACCTGCTTGTGCTGATAGAACCGCCCGGTGCAGCTGTAACGCTGGACTCAGAACGGGTAGGTGTGACTCCACAGCGCATTTCCAACCTCGATGCAGGCACTTACGAACTGGAGGTTTCAAAGCCCGGTTATAAGCCTTTTTCGGATACTGTCAGGGTGGATCCCGGGCATTATCATGAAATCGTCGTCAAACTGCCTGAAGACCCGGACGCATCAGAATCAGCCACCCCCGCAAAGCCCGCAGTGGAAGCTGATACCGGTGGGGATATTTCTGACCCAAAGACTGTAGATTTTGATAATTTCACCGAAGAGCCGGCCCAGTTCTGGGAATCATTCAGGGGATATCTCAACAACCGAAAATATTCATCGGCTCTCACAAAATTAGAAGAAATTTCCGAAAACATTAAAGATTCTTCACATCTTATGGCCCTGGAAAAAGAGAAGCAGCACCTCCATACGGCCCGCAAAATACTTGAAGCAGGTCGGAACGCACTCAAGAGAAGGGAAGGTGAACAATACCCCCTTCCGCTTAAAAGAGGCGGGTCTTTTACCGGCGAATTAACTCAAGTCGGTGATGAATATGTCGAGATTGATATCGGGAGAACAACCCGGCGGCTAAAATGGGACGATATCCATATTGAACGCATAATACGATTAGCCGCATCAAAATACCCGCCGCCGCGGCACAGGATGAGTATCGCTTACCTCTATATCGCTGAATCTGATTTCGATAAAGCGGAAAAAGAAATACAACACGCAAAAAGAGACGGGGATGATCCTGCTTATATAGAGAATATTCTTGACAGAGAACGCAGGGCCTATCAAAAAGCAACAGGAGACGATGAGGAAGTTATACTGAGTCAGGAAGAGGATGAAGAGGAGGCAGCGGAAGAAGTGGGAAAAAAAGGATTAAGAATAATTGTTGATGAACACTTCGGCAGACCTCTACCGAGAAGGTTAAACGAAACTATTGAGAGATTTGACTATGATTTAGCCTCAATAAACACCCCCTTTGATGAAGAAGATGCACAGAATTGCACTATTTATATCCTTCTTTCCGGAAGAAATCTTTCCCGCCCCCTGACTGACGACTACATACTTAACTTGACGACCTACTTAAAAGAAGGTGGAGGAGTCATTATTTTCGGGGCGCCCTTCAATCAAAGAAGTAAAATGCAAAATTTGACGATACACCCCCTGCTGGAACGCTTCAATCTGGATTTAATATCTGACGAACTGATTGTGAGTCAAATGGCCCCTGACGAGCATCGAAGCAACATATTACCGGCAAACCCCATTAATCAACATCCCATAACAACCGCCATGAGCGGCTATATCCCTTTCCCCATCGATACCCCAATCCTGGTAACAGATACCCCGCTGTTAAAAGGCAGTCGATATGTCATGGCCCGGCAGGAAGGCATATCACAAATCCCCCTGCTCAGCGCCGGCGCCGTCGAAGATGGGAAAATCGCCGTATTCGCCGGGATGCCGGCAATTAATGATGCGAGACAAGGCGAAAACGCCGTGAATCTTGTGTTGAATACTATAAGATGGATTACTTTAGAATAATTAAGAGCAAACATATTATGGAAGTGTTTAACCTCAAAACCGGATCCGGAACAAGTCTTGAAGACATTACCGCTACAATACGCAGCATTGTGAGAAATTCAGACGTCCGGGAAGGTATATGCTGCGTATTCATTCCGCATACGACCGCCGGTGTCACAATAAACGAAAATGCCGACCCCGCTGTAAAATCGGACATGATTATGGAACTCGATAAAATCGTTCCTTTACAGGACGGGTATGCGCATATTGAAGGTAACAGCGCTGCTCATGTGAAAAGCTCGATAACCGGCCACTCCGTCTCAATACCCGTCTCAAACGGCGATTTATGCCTGGGAACCTGGCAAGGGATCTATTTTTGTGAGTTCGATGGGCCAAGAAAAAGAAAAGTGCAAGTTGTGGTAAAATAAATACACTTAATACAAATAGCTTAAAATCAGATGCGTGATACCCCCCCACCACTACCTCCGTCAGTGCCCTGGACACCTTTGGCAGGCGTCGTGTTTCTTGTCATATTACTGATGCTGAACGGACTGGGAAGCCTCCTCCACCTCTTCTCTGACTCTATCTGGGCATTTTATGCGCAATTATTGCTTGCCCACGGATTAGTCCTTGTCGCGGTGTTCATCTTCCTTTTCAAGAGATGCGGCGGAACAGCCCGTTTGAAAAAGCTGTGTGCGTTCCACTTAATACGCGTTACACAATTGGTTAAAGCGGCAATCATACCCGGAATAATAGCCATCGCTGCGCTCATTGTATGGTTTCTCATCCATTCTTACCTGCGCCAAATGTTGGGCTATTCCGTCGTTGAACAACCACAGATACAGTTTTTGCGCGATCAGAGCTTGACAACTTTCAATTATGAACTTCTGGCCGCTATTCTTATAATGGTAATAATTGCACCCGTCCTTGAAGAAATTCTGTTTCGATTGCTTTTATACCTCCCTATAAGGCAGAGCGTGGGGCCTGTCATGGCCGCTGTTATCGTCTCGCTTTTTTTCGCCGTACTTCACATTTTTGCCACAGAAAACACCTTTGAATTTATCATGAATGCTCTCCTTATCACCGGACATCTCTTTATCGTTTCGCTGTTTTTCACCGTCCTGCTGGAGCGGACACGAACTATACTGGCACCCATCATCGGACATATCCTCTACAATGGATTGGTCATTTCCGTCGTTATATCAGGCATAGGAGCTTAATTAATTTACACCATTTTCAACGGAGTCTTATATCACATGACACCTTTAGAAGAACAAATTCAATCTATCAAACGGCATTCAACCGAAATAGTGCCGGAAAAAAGCCTTGTCGAAAAGATACAGGCCGCGATCAAAAAACAAAAACCTCTAAGGATCAAGCTCGGACTGGACCCCACCGCACCGGACATCCATATCGGCAACGCCGTCCCACTGCACCTCCTGCGAACCTTCCAGGATCATGGACACCATGCGGTCCTGATTATTGGTGACTACACCGCCACCATCGGGGACCCCAGCGGTCAAAACTCTATGCGCCCCCAGTTGGATCACAAAGAAGTTATGAAACATGCCGGGACTTACCTGGAGCAAGCTGGTAAGATTATCGATATGGACGAAGCTGAAATCATACATAACAGCCGTTGGTTCTCGAAAATGGATCTGGCCGACGTCATCCAGCTTGCCGGTAAACTTACCGTCGCCCGATGCCTTGAACGTGACGATTTCAAGAAAAGACTAAGCTCCGAACAGCCGATCGGACTCCATGAAATGCTGTATCCGCTGATGCAGGCCTACGATTCCGTCCAGGTCGAAAGCGATGTCGAATTGGGCGGGACTGACCAGATTTTCAATATACTGCTCGGCAGAGACTTGCAGCGTGAAATCGGCATGGAACCCCAGGTCGCCGTGACCAACGAACTGCTGGTGGGCCTCGACGGCACGGAAAAAATGTCGAAAAGTAAAGGAAATTATATCGGCATCAACGAGCCGCCGGATACCATTTACGGTAAAGCCATGAGCATAGCCGACGAACTGATGGAAAAATATTTCTACCTGACCACCGATCTGCCCGAAGAGAGAATCGCAGAATTGCTTTCTGATGATACCCATCCCCGAACAGCTAAAGCGGAATTAGCCGCTGCGCTCGTCGAAAGGTATTATGATAAAGAAGCTGCTGAAAAAGCTCAACGTGAATTTGAAAAAGTCTTTCAGGACCGGCAGCTCCCTTCCGATATGCCCGTCTTAAAAATAGCGACACAGGAAACAGACAACGGCGAGATATGGGCGGTAAAACTGGTGAGCCTTACAGGAAAAGCGCAATCCAACAGCCAGGCCCGCCGGTTGATCCGGCAAGGCGGCGTGAGCCTGGGAACGGATGTTGAAAGCCTCAGAAAGGTGACCGATATCAACGAAAATATTACCATTGAAAATGACCTGATACTGAAAATCGGTAAACGCCATTTTTGGCGCATTCAATTGGTCTGAACCCTTTCAACGGAGCTTATAATGGAGAAAATCAGTTACGAAAAAAAAATACCGCTAAGATATGATGTTGATGTCTTTATCGCCGGCGGCGGGCCTGCCGGCATAGCAGCCTCCCTGGCGGCCGCGCGACAAGGTAAAGAAGTAATGCTGGTCGAGAGTCAGTCCTGTCTGGGCGGACTCGGCACGGCCGGGCTGGTGCCCGCCTTCATGAAATTCGGTGACGGCGTGAATTTTCTGTCCGGTGGAATCGGCAGAGAAGTTCTGAACAACCTCCGAAATGAAGGCGGAACCGGATTCGAAGACAGTCAAGAAAGGGAACACACCAGTATAGCCATTAAACCCGAAGTGCTCAAAAGGGTCTATGACCGCCTGCTGGAAGAAGCCGGAGTTAACTTCCTCTTCAATACAACCCTCATTGATGTTCAATGTCAAGCGGCGCAAATTGACGCCGTAATTTGTGCAGCGAAAAGCGGCATATTCGCTGTTAAGGCCTCGGCTTACATCGACTGCAGCGGCGACGGTGATCTTGCCGTTTGGGCGGGAGCGCCTTTTGAAAAAGGCGATGAGGAGGGTGAGATGATGGCCGGCACGCTGTGCAGCCTGTGGTCCGGCATCAATTTCAAAGAATGCCTGAAAATGGCGGACGCCGACACCGGCCCTTCTGAAGATTGCAAAAGAAAACCTACCTGCAACTTATCCACCCACGGAATAAACCCGGCCGCCAGGTTGGAGGACGCCATGAAAGACAAAGTCCTGTCACAGGAAGATTATCACCTTTCCGGAATGTGGTTCCAGACTGAACATATCGCCGGCGCCAATATCGGTCATGAATACGGTGTCGATGCCACCGATGAACGCTCTTTAACGGAAGCTCTGGTTAACGGTCGTCAACGCACTCTGGAATACGAAAAGTACTATAAACAGTATCTGAAGGGTTACGAACATATGGAACTGGTCGCCACCGGCAATCTTATGGGCATAAGAGAGAGCCGCAGGATTATGGGCGATTATGTGCTGAATATCGAAGATTTCAAGAAACGCGCCTGCTTTGAAGATGAGGTCGGGCGATACTGTTTCTTTGTGGACTTGCATTGCACCCGGCCCGGCAAACAGGACCACCGGAAACTGCTTGACAGGAGCACTGCGCTGCGCTATAAAAAAGGTGAAAGCTACGGCGTCCCCTATCGCTGCCTGGTCCCCAGGGAGTTAAATAATCTGCTGGTTGCCGGCCGCTGCATAAGCACCGACAGGTACATGCAGGGCTCACTGAGAGTGATGCCCGGATGCTACATCACAGGACAGGCCGCAGGAGTGGCGTCGGCACTGATGAGTGAACAGCGGTGTCACAACAGGGATATACCGATTCAAAAGCTGCAGGATCGTCTCCTGAAAATGGGGGCCTATCTCCCCAATGCCTTAAAGTGACACAGACATTCCTGTCTGTAAAAAAGCTCTTCATCAACTTGGCGGATGTCATACGATTAACACAGGCCCGGATAAAAACTTTACAACGCAAATTCCTCGACGTTATGTTTGCTATGGCCTTAATTATCGGCGATAATATACATATGGACTACAGTTTGACAGAACATGCTCGAAATGCGCTGCAAAAGCGAGGAATTCCACTTGCCTGGGTAGAACAGACAGTGAACACCCCGGAGGTGACCGAAAACGACGCGATGGACCCTGACCTTGAACACCGTCTTGCACGTATTCCAGAGTTCGAAAACAGGGTCTTGCGCGTTGTGGTCAATGACAAAGTGCAGCCGTCTCGAATTATTACAGCTTTTTTTGACAGGAGGGTAAAGATACCATGAAACTAAAAGTTGATCACCAAGCCGATGCGCTGTATTTAACCATGGCAGAGACACCGGCGGACCGTTCGGAAGAGGTTTCACCAGGAATCGTTGTGGACTACGACAAACATGACCGTGTTGTCGGCATCGAAATGCTGTATCTGTCAAAACGGGCGCCGGATACGAATGTCAACCACCTTTTCTATGAATCCGTGCCGCAATAAGGCACCAGTGCTCAGTTCCACATGCCATACATAACGCCCTGCACGATTTTCTACCGATATGGTTGAAAATATAGGCCCTTCGTCAACTTTGGGGATGAAATGGGCGAAGTCCTTTGGAGTGCGGAACGGTGAGTGCCGCTTTCCAATAGAAAACAGAAAAACTCTGCCTCAACCATGAAAGGTCAAACGCATCAGTAACCCCGAAACTCTGGAGCCGACAAAACGGATATGAAACGGCTTTTTTCCCAGCCTTCTCATGCTCATGAAAAGTCGAAAATTAACGTGCTGCCCTGGTGGCTGGGATAAACAACAACCTCAACTCTTATCGAAACTTAAAAATGGAAATAGAAAACTATATTCAGAAAGTGACACTTAACGCGCGAGAAGCTTCCCTTAATCTCGCCGTCGTGAATTCCGAGCTTAAAAATTCAATTTTGAATACAATGGCCGACCGTATTTTATCCGGCTCGGTACATCTCAAAAAAGCCAACTCGGAAGATTTAGAGGCGGGCCGCAAGGCCGGACTTTCCAGCGCTATGCTGGACCGTCTGGAGCTGACCGACGACCGGATCAAAGAAATGGCGGAAAGCGTGCATGACATCGCCAACCTGAAAGACCCCGTTGGAAGCGTGATAGACGGCTGGACTCTTACCAACGGTCTTCGTTTGAAGCGGGTAAGGGTTCCGCTCGGCGTCGTCTGCATAATTTATGAATCCCGCCCCAACGTCACGGCCGACGCCGCGGCGCTCTGCATCAAAAGCGGCAACGCCGTCATACTCCGCGGCGGTAAAGAAGCGTTCAACTCCAACATGGCTATCTACCAACGGCTTCAAGCCGCATTCAAAAACACAGAATTATCACCGCATTGCCTGCAGCTTATCGAAACCACCGACAGATCGGCCGTGCCGCCGCTCTTAACGGCAGACGACTGCGTGGATGTCATTATCCCGCGCGGCGGCAAAAGCCTCATAAGGCACGTCGTGGAAACCGCCACCATTCCAGTCATTAAGCACTATGACGGCATATGTCATACATTCGTGGATCAAGAATGCGAAATGAACATGGCTCTTGAAATATGCGAAAACGCCAAATGTCAGCGCCCGGGCACATGTAACGCAATGGAGACACTGCTTGTGCATGAGAAGGTTGCCAACGATTTTTTACCGCGCATACAGAAAAAACTCCAGGCCCGCGGCGTCGAACTCCGTGGATGCACCAAAACACGGGCCATACTGAGTGATATAAAGGAGGCCGAGGAGGAGGATTGGAAAACAGAATATCTGGATATGATTTTATCCATACGCATCGTCAAAGGTATCAATGAAGCTATTGATCACATAAACACCTATGGTTCCGGCCATAGCGACGCCATAGTTACCGACGAGCTAGCAAGTGCCGAGCGTTTCCAGAATGCGGTCGATTCGGCGACAGTATATGTCAACGCATCCACACGTTTTACCGACGGCGGCCAGTTTGGTTTAGGCGCCGAAATCGGCATAAGCACAAACAAGCTCCACGCCCGCGGGCCGATGGCACTTGAAGAATTAACCACTTACAAGTGGCTAATCAATGGTGAAGGCCAAACACGGCAGTAAGCGCCTACGCGTTTTAGAGACTTTGCTCTGAAAATGGAAACCTGACGGCACAGAACCGCGTGACGCCGACAGTAATTTAAGTTAATATTTCAAATAAATTCAAGTATTTCTCAAGATTGACTCAAAAAAGGCGTATATATTATTAAGTTAAATCTTCTGTGAGAATACCGTGAATGATAAAAAAAATCATCACCTTCGCTGTCATTTCAGTAATTTTGCTGCTGTTTGGTCTTAGCCGACGGCCTTCAGCCGGAGAAGAGAAGACTGTGGCTGTAGTACTGGCTGACGGTTCTGAACATGCAGGCAGGATAGCAGCATTCTCCGGCACATCTCTTGTGCTTGAAGACAGTGGAAAGATTCAAAACATCCCACTCTCAGAAATTTCGGATATGCGGTTAAAGAGCAGCCGTAGCAGCAGCAGCAGCAGTAGTAGTAGTAGTAGTAGTAGTAGTGAACGGCCTGACTCCGTTTCGTTCAAGCCCGGCACCGCACGGCGTACCGGCTGGCATATCATGGGATATGATCTTCAGGGAACAAGGTTTTTTCCCTATCCTTCCGAGAGCTTTACCGGTAGCCCAAGGCTTGTCGAACTGTTCTCAATCCCCGGCCGGGCCGCGAGAACCGGTGATATTACCGGAGATGACCGGCTCGAACTGATCGTCAATACAGGACGCGGCATCAGGGTCTTTGACGGGAATGCAAGACTGCTTGGAGAGTTCTCGCTTGATACCGAAATATCCTCTCATTTTGCTCTCGGTGATGTGACCGGTGACGGTATCCTTGAAGTTGTGCTCGGACCTTGCCGTCGAGGCGAAGTTTACTCAGCATGTTCCTACAATTTCAATGGTCAGGTGGTGGCCGAGTATATTCGCACCGGGGGTGCATTTGACAACTCGCTGATCCCCTTTGCAGTCGCTGATCTCGACGGCGGCGGACAACCTGAATTGTTGGCTTCAGCAGGCTCCAACCATGCTCTTGGCTTCCGTGGTGTGGTTGTATTTGACGCCCGAAACGGAGAAGAGATAGGAGCATATGAACAGGGCCCCGCGGTATCCGCATATCGTCGCTCTTATCTCTCTGTGGCGGATTTTACCAATGATGGGAGAATGGAAATAGTCCACGGCGGACGCGGGGTCGCGAACAGGAAGTCCGCTAATAATACTGCCGACCACCAGGCCTGGCTCTTTGCGCATAACCACGACGCCTCTGTCCGATGGCAGAACATGTTCGCTATCGGCGAAGGGTTCAGGAATGCCGATGCGGTGCTGTATAATTTTCTGGGCGACGAACGCACGTTGATCGTTGCCGTCGCCTACAGTCACGGCCGGTGGAAGTGGGATGGAAACATCGGAATCGTGTGGATGATTGACCCGCTCTGCGGTGGACTCATGGAAGGCTACTTCCGCAACCTTGGCCGGGCAAGCCGTATCGAAGCGGTCGCCGATCTTGACGGCGACGGTTATGCAGAAATCATCCTGTCATGGCGCGATGCCGTTTCCAGAACCAGTTCTCTTTTTGCACTGGAACCGGTCAATAAATTATCGAAGCGCTATGAATTTGATGTGCAAGATGAAATTATAAAGGTGGGTGCCGTCGTGGATTTCAACGGCGATGGACGTCCTAATGTTATCGCGTTCGCCGGTCCAACCCTGTATGTGCTCGATAATGACCTCAACACGATGAGCGAAACCGATAATGTGACCGAAATAAGGGATCTGATAGTCTCCGATATAACCGACAACGGACGGAATGAATTGATTCTTTGGGATCGAAGCGAAGTGAGAGTATATGGTTTAAGGGAAGAATGATGAAAAATCAGTAACGAATTTTTTCCGGAACGGGAGAATGAGAATGGCGGCGAAATGTATTATACTGGCTGCAGTGGCTGCGCTGTTTTTTAGCGGTTATACTGCCGCACGTGGCGAGGATATGGACAAGAGGGTTAGAAAATTGGAGAACAAACAATTGCAATTTGAGCAGCAGCTCAAAGATGCTTATGCAATCATCGAGGAACTGAAAACCTTACATCATGAAATTGATGATGAAAAAACCCGCGGGGTCAAAAAAATTGAGGCACTAAAGGCTGAACTCGAACGAGAACTCGAAGAAGCCCGTTCGAGAATACAAGAGTTGGAAAGAGATAATGCTGAACTCAAGAAAAAACTCGGCAAACCGATGGAAAGCACAAAACGAAGAAAAAAGGCGCCGCGGGTCGTATCAGCCGAAACTCGAAGAACAATTCAAAAAGAGATGAAACGCACCGGCTGGCCTACCATGCACCGCGACCTGCAAGCAACCCGCCGGTACCCCACTGCATCAAAAAATCCAGTGGGCAATATGAGGCTACGGAATCTGAAATCTCTGTCGGGGCATATGGTGCGAACGGCGGATATTTCCGGCGACGGTAGCCTCGAACTTGTCATAGGTTCCAGGGGCATGATAAGAATTTACCACCGTGACGGCTCGATACTGCATAAATTTGAGACCGGCGCCGAACACGACTCTCCGGCCTTCATCCTCGGCGATATCTCCGGCAATGGAAGGCCTGAAATAATCGTTGGCGGCTATGAGAGGGGAAGCCATTATTCAGCCGCTGCCTACACTCGGCACGGACATCTTGTCGTTAAATATAGGCGTTACGCCGGTGTCAGGGACAACAATCTTACACCTCTGGCTCTTGTGTCAAGTACTAAAAACACCTCCAAACGCCTCATCGCTCAGGCCGGGTCCGGTTATGGGAGGGGATTCAGGGGCGTCGTCGTTTTTGATGCTGAAAACGGTCAAGAAATCGGCGCCTATGAAACCGGCCCGGCAGTCTCTTTCCGCGGCTCCGGAGTCTCTATCGCCAATACCGGCGTTGAAGGTGATTTTAGCATACTAAGGGGGAGTTTCGGCCCGGCGAACGGTAAATCGGCTAACGGAACCAGCGATAAAGAGTCATGGCTGTTTATGCAAAACGATGATGGAAGCCTCAACTGGAGTCGAAGGCTCCATGGAAGCGGTTTCGTTGACGCTACCGCCCGATTTTACGACATCTTCGGCGACGGCTTTCCGGTCATTGCTGCGACCGCGACCAGCCATGGATGGCGCAAATGGAACGGACATATAGGACGCCTCATGCTGCTGGACCCCAAAAAAGGAGATGTTCTTTCAGGATATGAAAACAACATAGGATTCCCTGTAGAAATCCAATCCATCACCGACCTCAACGACAACGGACGTCCGGATATTCTACTCGCTGGAAGGGATGGAAGCAAAAAAAAAGGTGTTCTCATGATGATGGGAGCCGAAAAAAGACTGCCGCTGCTCCATACGTTCGAAAGAAAAGATGAAGTCGTTCGACTTGGTGCAATCACAGATTTGAACGGCGACGGTTTCTTGAATGTTATTGTCAGAGCGAAGTCCACCATCTATGTGCTTGATAACAAACTCAGCGTGATCGCCAAGACGAAAATGAACGATACTGTTCGAGACCTTATCGTGTCGGATGTTACTGGCGACGGCAATAATGAAATAATCGCCTGGGACCGCAACAGCCAGGTAAATATCTACGGCGCTGTTTCGAAGGACGAATATGATGCCGCACGGTCTGCAGAACCGCAAGTTATACGCGAAAAAAACGAGACCCCACACCCGATAGAGACGGCTGAAACTAATGGAAGAAAACAGGGCCGACCTACTAAAAACCCGGCCGCCCTTGCCGAGCTGATCGAAGCCATCGGCCCGAAACTTGTTTACGCCGACGGACGGGAGGCATCTTCCGGCATGCTGGCGGAAAAGGACTGCGTGCTGCTGTATTTCTCCGCGGAGTGGTGCGGTCCGTGCCGGACATTCACACCGTATGTTGTTGATTTTTACGAACAATACTCGGAAAAAAGCAACCTTGAAATCGTGCTGATCAGCTCCGATCGCTCCAGGGAAAACATGCTGAAGTATATGAAGAATCATGAAATGAGCTGGCCCGCCGTGCCGTATAAAACGCGTCATGAGAGTGGACTGGCCAACACCTATGGAGTAAGGGGTATCCCGCGCCTGATAGCATTGAACGCCAAAGGTGAGATCATTAAAGATTCCTCGTGTGACGGACGCAGGCGAATGTTGTCAGAGTTAAGGAATATGCTAAGGGAATAAATAATTATTCAGTATTTTGATCGGATTTTACGGGTTAAGGCACATTTTTATATGTATGCTGTCCAAAGCCAGATTTGTCCGGCCTGAACAATCAAAAAGGGCGGGAATCCCAAGCGAAACAAGGGAAAACGGCGGCGGCGACAAGCTGATTTCTTCTTGCCATAACAGCTTTTGTTCGGAAAGCGGGTCCTCAACTTGTACTGTTGCCACATCGGTGCTGGCGTCGTATGCAAGGCGAAACCTTATCAAAACGTCGGTGGGAACTCCCTGGAAAATATAGCTCTGGTACGAATCCGTTATGCTGACTTCTTCATCAAT
>JAGYMJ010000121.1 GCA_018400625.1 Planctomycetota bacterium | reverse complement strand
CAAATCAACGGGGTTCACTGAGGACTTACGGCCGTTGAATGTTTTTCGTTGGCCCTCGGTCACCTTCGCGGATGCAATACGATTAACAGCGTTTTGAAAACAACTCTGCTGTGTATGAAAGCGGTGCTCGCCGCACCATACTCCAAAAGTTCTGCTCCTTACATCCGCAAAGTTAACGAAGTGCCATTATATTTTGATGAAAGCCCCTTTTGTATTATAATTAATCCATCATGTTAAGACAGCTTAAAAACAGACATTTTTATGTTATACTTATCTGTGACCTCGTGCTGTTCGCTGCCGCACTGTTTGGGGCGTACATGTGCCGGTTTGACTTCGATCCGGCCAAGGTTAATTTTAAACAGGTGATCCGGCTTCTGCCCCTTATAATTCCCCTGAAGTTTGTCATATTCTATGCTTTCGGCCTCTACGCCGGCATGTGGCGTTATACCAGCCAGAAAGACCTCTATAATCTGATAAAGGCTGCCGCGCTCTCAAGCCTGATCATCTTCGCAGTAATAGTTTTTGTCTATCGCTTTGAAGGCTTCTCACGGGGCGTTTTTGTGTTCGACGGTATCCTTACTCTGTTCTTTACTGGTGGTATAAGATTGTTCATTCGTATGCTGTATGAAAAGGGCTTTTACGGCAAATCGCGGTCAGTGGGTAGTGAATCTTACGGATCACAAAAGGAAAAAAGGACGTTGCTGATCGGGGCCGGTGATGCCGGCGAAAAAACCTTCAGGGAGATAGCCAACAACCCGTCGCTCTCCAGCCGGGTGATTGGCTTCGTTGATGATGCCCCCTCTAAAAAGGGCCGTTCCATCCACGGGGTGCCGGTACTGGGAAAAACCGAGGAACTTCCGCAGATCGCGGGAAAAAGCAGGGCCGAAGAGCTTATCATCGCCATCCCCAGCGCTTCCGGTGAAAAGATGAGAAAAATCGTGGAAAAATGCGAAGATACCGGCCTGCCGTTTAAAACTCTCCCCGGACTCGGTGAAATAATTGACGGAAGGGTCTCGGTTAAAGACCTCAGGGACGTGGATTATTCCGACCTGCTGGGCAGGGAACCGGTGGAGCTTAACATCGAAAAGATCAAGGGCTATCTGCACAACCAGACCGTGCTCGTTACTGGGCCCGGCGGGTCCATCGGATCGGAGCTCTGTCGTCAGATCGCACGGCATCATCCCAAACAGATAATACTTCTGGATGCCTCGGAGCCGAATCTCTACGATATCCAGATGGAGCTTGAGCATGAGGTGGAATACCTTACATACGTGCCGGTGCTCGGTTCGGTGCAGGAGGCAGAGCTGATCGCCAGGGTGATGGAACGCTACCACCCGCAGGTTGTTTTCCATGCCGCCGCCTATAAGCACGTACCGATGCTGGAATCCAATCCCTGGCAGGCGGTGTGGAATAACGTGCAGGGAACCCGTAACATCATGTCAGCGGCGGTAGAAGGCGGTGTGGATAAGTTCATACTCGTCTCCAGCGACAAGGCGGTGCGCCCCACGAACGTGATGGGGGCCAGCAAGCGCTGCTGCGAGCGTCTTATGTATGCCTACACCGGTAAAAATACACGTTTTATGGCCGTGCGGTTCGGAAACGTGGTAGGCTCTGCAGGGTCGGTTGTTCCGCTCTTCCGCAAACAGATAGCGCGCGGCGGACCGGTGACCGTTACGCATCCGGAGATGACAAGGTATTTCATGACCATCCCCGAAGCGAGCCAGCTTATCCTCCAAGCGGGCGCTCAGGGCAAAGGAGGTGAACTCTTTGTGCTCGAGATGGGAACCCCTGTGCGCATTGCCGACATGGCCCATGACCTTATTCGGCTCTCGGGGAAGGAACCGGGAAGAGATGTGGAAATCACCTACGGCAAAATCCGACCGGGCGAGAAACTGTACGAGGAACTGATTACCGATGATGAGGGGGTCCTGCCGACCGGGCATGATAAAATTATGGTTATACGACCGAACGGCTGTTTCAAAGGATTCGGCGGACAGAAAGAATATCGCGAATGGCTTTTCGAGGAACTCGAAAATTTATACAGCGCAGCCGAAACTTTTGACGCGGATGCAGTGAAAACTGCTCTTAAGAACATCGTGCCGGAATATGAGTTACAGGAGGGGGAAGGTATATTTTGAAAACAACTGTAGTGCAGAAATACCGCTCCACCGGGACAAGCCCGGTGGTAACGTGTTTCACT
>JAGYMJ010000120.1 GCA_018400625.1 Planctomycetota bacterium | reverse complement strand
ATAGATGACAGTGCAAGCGCCGGAGGGATCGGGCTGGGCGGAGACACGGCTAAGGTGTGAGAAATCGATACGTAGCGCTGAATCATTATTCCACCGGCACAGGGCACGGTGGTGATGAGGCAACGGTGTTCAATGAATATTTACATACTTACTCTTTCCCGGTTTAGTGTCCACCGCCCCTTTCTGATTCAAAGCTTAATTCACCCTGTAAAAATATAAAGGGAAAGGGTTTGCGATATTGATTCTACAATTTTGGTTTTTTTGAGAATTTTTTTCTGATATATTCCAACATTACCGTATAGTAACTCATGAAAAAGGCTGAAAAAAACAAGCGCTCGGCAGCACGCTTTTTGGTGCCGATACTCCGCTGGACATGCTTATCTGCCCTTGCCCTGTTTGCCGTTATTGCGCTGCTGATCATTGCCGCACCGGTATGGTTTCCCTGGCTTGTACAGCCCTTAGCCGGCAATTTCGGGTTGGGATACGCCCGGTATGAGAGAATTGGATATTCCCGTTTTGCTCTGCATGATGTCGGTATCAAGGAGGACAACTTCAGCCTTTCAGTGGGAAAAGCTGAAGCCTATCTGCCCCCCGCATGGTTCGTCAAAATTATCACCGGAAATGTGGAGGAAACGGACTTTATCTCGGTGGAGAATTGGCATTTATCCGTAAGGACACCCAAAACGCCGAAACGGAAAGAACCCGCAAAATTCTTCCCATGCGATGGATTTATGGATATGGACAAAACACTGTCGCATCTCGTCCATTGGCTGCCCCGGGCCGGATTTTATAATGGGTTAATAAATATTAACGGCAATGAAATACATTTCCCTGAGTTCCAGTTGCACCATGGGCTTGTTCGTGCCATAGCCGGTAAGAAAATTTTCGGTCAAAAGCTTAATCTCCATCTGGAAGGCAATCTCCGCGATCCCTCCAACATCGATCTTCAATCAACCCTTTATCCTTATGGAGCAGTCTTGAACATGAACCTCGTGAGCCGCGAGAACTTGCTCCTTGTCGGAGGGAACGTGCAGTGGCAAAATAACGTATTGAATTTTTCTGCCGATTTTGAGCAGGGAGAGCAGATGCCGGCCGTGGCGTCCATTCAATCGGAGGATATCGACCTGTCGGGAAAAGACTTATTATTAGAACCTTATGAGCGGATAAAGGGATCAGTCTCGGCGTCATGGCAAAAAGAAACCTATAATGTAGATTTCGACGTTCAGGCCTATCCGGGGATAAAAGAAAAATACCTGCCGTTTATCTCGGCCAAAATGCAGGCTCATGGCGATTTACAAAAAGCCGTATTGCAAAAATTAAATGTTGAAAGCCCCTCCGGTAAAGCTTTTCTCGACTCTCCACTGGAACTCGATTACGAAGGAACGATCCTGAGTAAAAAACCTGTTGGATTCGAGATAGATGTTGACCTGGAGGGACTGCCATTCCCCGAAGCCGGCGGCAACCTGAGAAATGTTTTCCTTATTGAAAAGGGAAAAGTAACAAACCCTGTCATACACTTCACTCTTGATGCGGAAAATCCTCAAATTTTCGGTTTTGCCGGCGAAGATTTTTCGGGGGAGGGAACTTTTAACTGGCGGGATGAAGGCCTGTTTGATGAAGAGCAGAATGATTTTTTACTGCCGCATGTTGATTTCAATGCTTCAGCCGCAAATATCATTGCACAGGGACATAAAATCAAAGGAATCCATGTCCAGGGCATCTTCAAACGGCCGGTTATAGAGATAAAAACCCTGGATACTCAATTAATTGGCGGTACTCAGTTTTCCTCCCAATTGGCTTACAATTTTGAGAATAAGACCGTAGAACATGGCGAGATCACCGGAAATATCACCGCCCCCCCCTTCGAAAAACATCTTCCCGGGGATATAGACTTTGAAGCGGGAAATGTAGATGTCAAATTTTCAGGCCCCCTGCAAGGCATTAATTACCAAAGCGATATTGCTCTCAGATCGCTTTCTGCAAAAAACATCATCCCGGGCAACCTCACTCTGAATCTGTCCGGGCGGTCATTAAATTTTGAGCGTTGGACACTGCATTGGGAAAATGAAAAGAACGCTGAACTGAAGGCCGAAGGGGGTTTATTTACCACTCCGGAAGCGGGAGAGTTAAATATGCAAAAATTTACGCTTGAACATGACCAGGTGATGCTCATGGAGCTGATAGAGCCTTTTCAGCTTAAAGCCTCCTATGGAAACGGCAAAATGATGCTGCCTGAGGGGAACTGGGAACTTTCCATGACACCACTCCACCTGAACAGCCCCGGCGGCCATGTAAAAACTGACCAGGCGAACTTAACGCCGGAAACCGGCAGTCTCTCAGTAGATATCCGGGCTTTTCAAAGCCCCTTTTTAGAAAAAATCATTGAGACTGACATTCCCGATATTACGGTTGAAAACCTGAATTTCAAGTCTTCCTGGGAAGATTATGGTGCACTTTTTTTTGACTTAAATGCGCTGATAACGGCTCAGGTCGCCGAAGAAAAAAGGATAACTCTAAAGACCGCTATCGCTTCCGCTGAAGATATATTCCGTTTGGATCAGTTCGACTTGAGCGATGAAGAGGGCAAAATCCTGAGCATGGAGGGTTTCCTGCCCGCAAGTATTAATCCCTCACAACCAAATGATTTTTTTCAGATAGACGCTCAGGGCGAACTTCAGGCAAATATTCTCAATCATCCCCAAGCTTCATTTTGGAGAGATTTGGAATCCATTGCCGGCATCCGCCTTGAATCTCCGGAGTTAATAGCCGAATTTAGGGGCTCCCTTAATGATCCTGTATGTTCCGTATTTTTGGATATAGAGAACCTTTCTTACGAGCCGGGTCCTGATCTTAAAACTCTTGCCATGGATGATATTCAAATGGAATTTATGATCGATCAGGATATGGCTGCGCTGGAAAAGCTGAGTTTGGCCGTTGAAGGTCATGAAATCAACGCTCTTGCAAGTCTGCCAATGGGGAAAGATGCGTGGGAAAACATGATCCGCGAAAGGAAGCTGCCCGACTGGAAGGATATTAATGCTCGAATTTTCGCAGAAAATGCCGAGTTAGATTTTTTAGCCGAGCAGTTTCCCCATTTATTAAGTTCGGGCGGGAACTTATCTTTTGATATAGAATTTGAAGACGGGCGGTTCAGGGACGGGTATCTCGTGCTTCAGGAAGCTTCCACACGCCCCATCGGTCCTCTGGAATCTTTCCGTGACATTAGCCTGGATGTGAAATTTGAAGACTTTAGGGCCTCGTTGAAAGAGCTTTCAACACGCTATGGCGGCGAGAAGATAATCGCAAACGGTTTTGCCGAACTGGGAGATGAGATGAAACCGCATTTTGAGCTCAACCTGCACGGCAATAATATTCCGATTTTACGCCGCCCCGGTCTTGTCGTCAGAAGCGACTTGGATATTTCATGCCGAGGCTCGGAGCCCGATACAGCAAAAATCACAGGAGTAATCACCATGCGGGAAAGCGCCGCTGTCAGCGATTGGCGAGCTTTGACTCCACAATTATCCGTTACCAGACCCGAACAGCGTCCCCCCTTTTTTAGTGTTGATACACCTCCTTTTTCTGATTGGGAACTTGATTTAAACATCCTGGGCGAGGAATTTTTATCGGTCAGGGCGCCCGGTTTTCGAGGCAATTGTTCGATGGATATGAATCTCCAGGGCACGCTGCTCGAACCCTATTCCGTCGGCGATGTTCAGGTTGAATCGGGAATGGTCAGATTCCCGTTCGCTTCGCTGAACATTGATCACGGGATGTTAACCATCACTGAAGATGAACCCTTCACTCCACGGCTCTCTTTCATGGCTTCAGCCCGCACCTACGGCTATGACATTAAGATGAATCTTTACGGTACGGCATATGAACCGATACTGGAGTTCAGCTCGCACCCGCCCCTGAGTTCGCAGGCTATACTTTTAATGTTAACCGCCGGTGAACTGCCACGTGACGAAACAGTTTTCTCAGGTCGGCAGAAAGCAACCAAACTGGCTTTTTTTATCGTTCAGAACCTTTTTGCCGATTTCGGAGGAAACGGTGATCTGGCCCAACGCGTTGAGGTGCGAACAGGGGAAAACATCTCGGAGCAAGGCAGAGAAACATATCATGTGGAATTTATGCTGCTGCCAAAACTGGGATTGGTGGGGGAATATGACCGCTTCGACGCTTTTAACTTCGGTGTGAAATGGAGGTTTTACGTCCGATGAAAAAATCAATTCTATTCACCTCCATTACCGCATTTCTCTTTTTTGGGGTTTTCCCCCCGGAAGCTCTCAAATGCGATGAAGTCCCCCCTTCGGATACTCCGAAACTGGAGGTGCACGGATACGGCTTCCGCGGCAATCGAGAACTCCGACGCTCTATTGTGTTGCTGGTCGATGAGGAAGAAATACAATTCTATGATGCCCCGTTCATTGAGGACGCCGCTTTCATCATATTATCTATTATGAAACAAGACGGCTACCTTAAACCCACGGTAAGGGTTCAATTGATCTTAGAGGACGGTTCCGAGGAAATTTTCCACTGGCGCGAAAGCGCCGAGGTCATGCTTCAACGCCCCAAGCGTACGAGCAGCGTCCGGTTCCAGGTAGAGCCTGGTACGCTCTATTACTACGAAGATATAGATTTTACGGGGCTGACTCTGCTGGATGAAAAATATGCTGAAACGTTTTTTGTTCCTGACGACTATCTGATTCCGCTAAAAGCCCCAAAAGCATTCACACCAGAAAAGCTCAATAACAGTCTCTCCAACTTGAGAGATACTCTCGTTGAAAAGGGGTATCCCAATGCCTCTGTCGTAGCAGGTGAGGTCGATATCGACCACGAAACCGGTGCGGTATCGGCGCATATCGATGTCGCAGAGAATGAGAAGCACATAGTCCGAGACCTCAGAAAAGAAATCTTTTACCGGGACAGCACCCTTCCACCTCGGGAGGAACTGATCGAAAACACCGGAATACCTTTTTCACGAAGATGGTTGCAGGATACCACTATTAAGGTCCGCAATAGATTCTTGCAGAAAGGCTATCCCGATGTCGAGGTAGAATCGCGCCTCAAACACGAGGAAATGAACGAAGATTATGTTGCTGTTGACTTATCGCTCAGGATTGACACCGGGCCCAAAGTATATCTCGCTGATATCGTTTTTGAAGGAGCTGAAAAAACCCGCGAATCGGTCCTTAAACGCCGAGCCAGGATACAACCCGGGCAGGTGCTCAATCGCGTCGAACTTCAGGACGTTCGCTATCGTCTTGCAAGGCTGGGGGTTTTTGAAAGCGTCGATCTGGATTACGAAGAAGTTGCCCCAGACAGACGTATAGCAATATTCAAACTAAAAGAAGGTAAAGAGATAGAAGCCGCAGTTTTGATCGGATACGGCAGTTATGAAATGCTGCGCGGCGGCCTGGAGCTTGTACAACATAATGTGTTCGGGCGCGCACATCGCTCCCGCCTCCAGGCCGTGCAATCAATGAAAGCGAGCAGTGTGGAATACAGATATACAATGCCCGAACTCATGGGGAGGGACATCAATGTGTTCACAAACATTTCCGCCCTCAGGCGGAAGGAAATAGATTTTGTGCGGAAGGAATACGGCGCCTCGCTAGGATTGCTGTCATATTCAACACTGATTAACAGCGACGTATCCGTACGTTATATTTATCAACTGCTCGATTCGGGCCGATTTGAGGCCGCCGAACAATACGGCATGGACCGTGCTCAGGTAGGAGCATTCCAGTTTGATGTTTCCCACGACTCACGCAACAATCCCATATCGCCGAGAGAGGGTTATAAACTCAGTAAATCCATTGAAATCGCTGCTCCGGCCTTCCTGGGCAACAGCAATTATCAAAAACTTGACTTGACGGGCTCCTGGCATAAGGGAATAGGGAGAGGTGTATATTTCAATGCAGGCTTAAAACACGGGCTTATAATTTCTTCAGGGAGCAGCCAAAACAATTTACCCTTCAGCAAACGCTTCTTCCCCGGCGGCGGGAATTCCGTCCGGGGATATCAGCACGGAGAAGCTTCCCCAAGAGATGAAGAGAATAACTTCATCGGCGCTGAAACATATTCTCTCCTGAACGTAGAACTCGAACAGATGATTACCCCGTCATGGTCGCTGGTTTTATTCACGGATGGACTCGCTATGTCCAAAAGGTTCAGAAACTATCCTTATGACGAAACCCTGTATTCGATAGGCGGAGGGGTCAGATACAACACGTTTATGGGGCCGCTGAGGGTCGAGTATGGATACAACCCGAAAAGAAGACCGGGCGACCCCGCCGGCACCCTCCATATCTCCCTGGGCACCCCGTTCTGATAAGGCAAAGACGGCACCTCTTCCAGACCAAAAACAACCATCCTGACACGAGCAGCAGACTCCCCTGAAATTCTCCGTTGGGCGAACAATGTGGTTCGCTGAGACCCGCGGCCGGAAAATCCCATCAAAAACGCCAGGAAAAATTGACCGCCAGTCCGATACCGTTATCAAGCCTCGAACGATGCCGGCGCGAACCGCTGCGGCTGTATATCCTCCACTCCCTTTCAAATTTATACACGCCGGCAGCCTCAAGCTCCATATTATCCCAGGGAAAGTACTCTACTCCGAAACGCGGCGAAAGAGAGGAGTGTCGGAAATATCCTTTTTTCTCGACGCGACTGTTGTCTTTCAATCGGTAAGTGCCCGATGAAAAGCCGAAGTTCCCAAACAACCGCCACTCCTCATTTATGCGGTACTTTATCTGTGCGGGCATACCGAAAGAGCCGGAAACCCCCTTCTGATCCACCTCGCCATCATACCTCAGGGCAATGGCCGGCAGAACCCTGAGTTTTAATGGATCATAAACCATCACAACCCCCAGGCCGCTCGACCAGTTTTCATTCAACATTTGTATCAGCATCAGATTGGCCGTACAGCCCGCAGAACCGGAGAGCTGCCGCTCAAAGCTTGTATTAAGCCCTATACCGGCATTCACCAGCCGGCCCTCTCCAACGGGAAACATACTGCGGAAGCCGAAAGATGCTGAGTGGAGATGTTCCCAGGGCGAAGACGATGCAGAAAGAAAATCTGTCAAATCCGCCTTGCGCCAGCTATAACGGCTGACCCTGTATCCTAGATAAAAACCAAAATATGAGGCTCTTAAAGCCTGAGAACTGACGCCAACCCTTGCAGAACTGTCCTTGAAATCAGCCGGCTCATCGACTTCAATGCGAAAATCTATTTTGGGTCTGAAGAGCTCCGGCGGCGGGGATGGGGTTCCGGCGAAGAGAACTGAAGAGAGAAGTGAAAAAAACAGGAAAAACAATAGCGTCCGTTGAATACTCATTTTTTACTCATACCAAACAAGGCTGATATCTTTTGCGCAATTTCTCTTCTCGTGACGGATTGGGCGGGATGCGTAAATGGTAAGTCCTCAGTGAACCCCGCAGCATCCCCACCGTGCCTTGTGCCGGTGGAATGAAGATTAAACGTTACGGGCATTGCATCAACACCCTTTAGCCGTTAATGCGCCCTGCCCGCCCCTCCCCAAAAGCGCCCGGCGGCC
>JAGYMJ010000119.1 GCA_018400625.1 Planctomycetota bacterium | reverse complement strand
CAAGGCACGGTGGTGATCAAGTGAGACGGGTTTCACTGAATATTTACGTTTTTTTGTTATATTAATAACCAGGATTTTCCATGAATATCCCATTGCCTTCAACCCGATGCATATTTCGGCTGCACGCCACCGGACTGCCGGTATCGACCCGGATCGGTATCAACAATAATCCTGGGGATTTCCGCCTGCAACTTATGCCCATTTACCCTTATCGGAGGAAACGGTTTTGTTTCCGACTTATTCGGCATCTTGCAAGATGAAGATATGTTCAAAATACAAAATAATCATCATAAGTATTTCGTTGCTGATGGTTCTTTTCCTTGTTTCAGCATGGGCATTTTACTCGATACGGGGAGGGGAAAAGGCCCATAACGAAGTTTTCCCTGACACTGCGGTGGCTGAGAAAGTATCGGACGGACAGGAGTCATGGCCGATTTTTCGTGGTGATAGATCCCTCAGCGGGGAAGCCGCCCCCTATATTGCTTCGGGACTGGAGTTGGCATGGACTTTTAGCACCGAAGGCCCCGTTAAATCATCGCCGGTTATAGATGGGGCATCTGTCTATGTGGGGTCGGCTGACGGAAAGGTTTATTCTCTGACTTTGGCGGACGGATCGGAAAATTGGGCCTTTGATACCCATGCCCCCGTTGAAGCGTCCCCGATCGTCGTCGGTGACAAAGTTTTTATCGGTTCGAGTAATGGGCGTTTCTTTGCACTAAAAGCGGAGAACGGGAATTTGCTGTGGGATTATCAGACAGACGCCAAAATTTACGGATCGGCGAATTGGGTCGGGGAAAAAGGTGAGTTGCTGGTTCTGGTCGGAAGCTATGATACCCAAATGTACTGCTTTGATGCCCGAACCGGAGATGTCCGATGGGAGTTGGGGACGGACAGCTCTATCAACGGCGCACCGGCTCTTACTTCCGATGGGAAGGCCGTGTTTGGAAGTTGTGATGGTGGAATTTACGTGGTGGATGTTTGGAGCGGAGATGTTGTTTTGGAGATGGATACCGGCAGCTATGTTGCCGGTTCGCCCGCGATTGTGGGGGATTATGTCTTTGCCGGTACGATGGGCGGTGCTGTAATAGGCGCGGATGTTGACAAGGGAGAAATTTTGTGGAAATATGATACGCAGAACGCTTTTTACAGCTCACCGGCCGTTGCCGGAAACCGGGTTGTGATTGGAAGCCGGGATAATGCCCTGCATTGTTTGGATAAAGATTCCGGAGATATTTTTTGGAGTTTCCCAACAGGGGGGATGATAGACGCCTCGCCGTTAATTTGTGGCGAACGTGTACTGGTGGGGTCCGGTGATGGTAGAATGTATATGATAGATTTGGATACGGGCGCTGAAATATGGTCCTATACGGTCGGTCCGGCGGTGATGTCGTCCGCCGCTCTCGCCCAGGATAGGCTGGTTTTTGGCAGTGACGACGGCGTTATTTATACGTTTAATGTGAAAAAACAGGCCAATGAACAATAAAGCAATCGTTGAAAAGTCGCCTTATGATGATTCTACAGAATTGAAGGAGGGGAAAAATGCTTGAATTCATCAATGTCAGCAAAGAATTTGACTCGCCGGGCGGAGGCGAGAAGACGTCCGTCTTGCGCGATATCTCCCTGAGAGTTGAAAAAGGGGAGTCTCTGGCGGTTGCAGGTCCCAGCGGAAGTGGGAAAAGTACCCTTCTGAATATAATCGGCGCGTTGGATAAGCCCACAGCAGGCCGAGTCGTGCTGGAAGGGACGGATTATATGGATCTTGACGAGAATGGTCTGGCTGAGGTTCGTAACAGGCGGATAGGGTTTATTTTCCAGTTACATCACCTTTTACCCCAGTGCACGGTGATGGAGAATGTTCTTGTGCCGACGCTGATAAATAGCGACTACAGTGACTGCCGGCAGGCTGAAGAACGTGCTTTAGAACTTCTTCGACGCGTTGGTATGGCCGATTTCAAGCTGCACAGGCCCGGCCAGTTGAGTGGGGGGCAGCGCCAGCGGGTTGCAGTGGTGCGGGCACTGATCAATGAACCGGTGCTCCTGCTTGCCGATGAACCCACCGGATCGCTGGACAACTCCACTTCACGCGATGTGCTGAATCTGTTGATGGATCTGAACAGCAGCGAGGATGTGGCGCTGATTATGGTTTCCCATGCCGATTCGGTGGCCGGATGCGCCGACAAAGTTTACCGTTTGCACGAGGGGCGGCTTGAGAATGTATGAATTTTTGCTTTTATCGCCGTTCTTGAGGGGTGGCGCTGGATTTCAGGCGTACAACCGCATCCAAAACTCTATACAGGCATTTTCGTAGATGTTATTGCCTTTCTCTTTGGCCATATGCTATAATGTAAATTGGTAACTCCTCAGTGAACCACGTTGATTGGTGGTTCTTACCGCCGGGACAAGCCCGGCGGTAACGTGTTTCACTGAATATCTATCTGCAAAAAACAATTTCTCTGTCGTCTTTTGATGTGCCGTCGGTATTCGTGATTTCATTCCATGCATCAACATTATGTGAAAGGAGAAAATGATCGATGACTTCCTTTGCCGCCCCGATGAAGACTGAACTGTCGAGTTTCTGCCGGGAATATTCCCAGCTTCTCCTGCCGTTGCGCAGGGAACTTGGCAAGAGTATCGAGCTTATTCGCGATCAGCAGGAAACCGATGATATAAAGGAGATTCTTTCGAGTCTCTGCGATGCGCACCATCGTTTGAAAAACTTAGCCGAAAAAATCGACTCCCAGCAGGCGTATGTGATTATTTTCGGGCCGCTGAAAAGCGGGAAAAGCACTCTCATCAACGCTTTCACAGGTGCTTACGTCAGCGAGGTTACCTCTTTGCCTGCCTACCCCTGCCTGGTGCATGTGCGGCACGAGGAGGAGGTCAGTCTGACGGCTTCACGCTTCAATGGTCAGACCGAGCGTTTTGAGGATTTCGGGCGGATGAAGTCGGCGGTGGAGGTTTATCACCGTGAGTTGGCGGAACATATCCGGGAGGTTGAGGACCAGGAGGAGACCTTCGAGCCGGGTATCCACTTCCCGGAGGCTATCCGGCGGCTCGATATCGGCCTGCCGGCCGAGCCCCTGAAGGAATCATATACTATCCTTGTCGATACACCCGGCTTATACAGCCGCATGAAGTTTGGTTATGATTTGATGACCCGGGAATTCCGCGACAGCGCTGCCTGTGCCGTGTTCGTTGTCAAAACCGATAACCTGTTTCTCGAACAGGTCTTTGAGGAATTTAACGATCTGCTGGACCTCTTTACCAGGATTTTCCTGGTTGTGAACATCGACGGACATAAACGCGATCTGGAAGCGGACGGTGAACTGCGCCCCAGTCTGGAAAGCCGGGAGCCGCAGAAAATAATTGACGCTTTCTGCTCGCTGTCAATGAGCGCTCCCCTCCGGCATGCTTATGAGCAGGGGCGTTTGAAAATCTATCCTATCGATCTCTTAAAAGCCGCCGGCGAACGCCTGGCCGAAGGGGCCGCTCAGTCCGCCGGTGAGGAGACCGGCGAACGTCCCGAAGAAACGGGGGAGAACGGTGAAGAACCGGTCGCAGAAGACGCTGTGGATGCGGATAAAGACTTCGATTTTCAGCCGGCCGCCAGGGATGTTCAGAATGTGGAATCAATCGAAAACTTTTCGCCGCCCGCCGGGGACGTCGGCTCCGGAAACTTTAATGAGTTTATGGCCGATCTGACGAATTATCTCAACAGCAATGATTACATCATTCACTTCATGCGCGACAGCCTTCGCCAGGGACGGCAACTGATTGAGGAGATCGAGCAAGGCTGCCGTGAGGAAAATCTTAAAAGCTTCCTGATAGGAACGAAAGCCCTGCAGGCCGATTATGACCGGGAAAGTGACCGGCGCCAGGCTTTTTTGTACCTCCGGGATTTGAACTGGGAAGAGGCTTTTGCAGGGGTTCGCAAGCGGATTAAAGAAAACTCCAAAAATTTTGTTCAAACCGAACAAAAACGGGTGGAAACTGAATTGAAGCGCGAGGTCGATGAATGGTTTACTGCTACTGAAAGCCTGAAACAGCTCCTTGATGAGCGGATAAATCCTGTATTCGAACGGCTGCCGGTGAGTTTTCGCCAATTTGTTTTCGAGCGTATCCAAAACTTGACCAATAACTCCTTTGCGGGGGCAGAACTTCACGAGGCCGGACAGGAAAAAATTGAGAAGGTGGATTTGTCTTTTGGCGTGATTCGCTCTGAAGCTCTTGATGCAGCTCAAGTGGCGGGTGAAAATGTTTCGACGCCGGGGAAAGGGTTTTCAGCGGAGGCGATGCCGGTGCGCCGGCGATTCTGGGACTGGCTGCTTTTGCGCAGAATGAACAGCATCCGGGCAAAGATTTTTGGCTCTGACGACGATAAGACAATTACTCTCAAGGTCAAGCAGTCGCGATTGGGAGAAAAAAGCAAGCAGGACTTCTGCGCCAACCTCCGGCAGTACCTGCGGGACGCTTTTGCCCATCTTTCCCGGGAGATGCTGGACCCTATGGTCAATACGTATATCTCTGGAGCAAAAAATGCCGCCGATGATGCCCTTAAGCGAGGTGTTGAGGACCTGAATCAGCGCCTCCCCCGTCTGAAAAGTCGCATTCAGGCCCGGCATGAAGTACATGAAACCATCGAAAATCTGGCAAGTCTTGTTGATGTTCACGATCGGGAACTGGCATCTCTGGAAGACACTTTCTCTTGCCGCCACCCGGACCCCGGGGAGGAAAACGAAGAAAATTCTGAAAGCGATTTGGAATCCGAAGGCACCGTTGATTAACCGGACTTGCGCAGGGCCTCTCGAGCCATCCGCTTTTTTTACTTTTCTTTAATTGCAGAGGTGTCTCATGGTTTTTTTCAGAGAAATTTACTAGAGGCTCAATAGCGGCGGGGGCCGGAAATACAGCAAGAGTAACGGGAAGAATTCGTCGCTAAAACTTCATTAAGGAGGCACATTATGGGTGCAGTAATCGTGTTGCTGATCGTAGTGATCGTGTCGGTATTGTTGTTCGTTCTTATCGCCGCCCTCATGACGTGGAAAATCTATAACCGACTGGTCACGCTGCGTAACCGTTTCCAGAACGCCTTCTCGCAGATCGATGTGCAGCTCAAGCGGCGCTATGACCTCATTCCCAATCTGGTCGAGACGGCCAAACGTTACATGAAACACGAGCAGGACACGCTCACGGCCGTAACACAGGCCCGGAACATGGCGGCCAATGCCGAAAAACAGTCGGCCGCCAACCCCGGCGATCCCGAGGCGATGAAAAAGCTCTCTCAGGCCGAATCAGGGCTTTCCGGGGCACTTGGCCGGCTGTTCGCGGTCTCGGAGAACTATCCCGACCTCAAGGCTAACGAGAACATGATGCAGCTCAGCGAAGAACTGACATCCACGGAGAACAAGGTGGCGTTCTCACGCCAGGCCTACAACGATGCGGTGATGACCTATAACGTTGAACGGGAAAAATTCCCCAACAACATTATCGCCGGCATCTTCAATTTTGCCCAGGCCGAATTTTTCGAGATTGAAGCGCCCGAGGAACGTGAAGCGGTACAGGTCGAGTTTTAACCCATGTAAATTTTTAAGATTCAGTGAACCACGTTGTTCCCCCGCCGTGCCCTGTGCCGGTGGGATGATGATTAAGCACTACG
>JAGYMJ010000118.1 GCA_018400625.1 Planctomycetota bacterium | reverse complement strand
ATACTCCTCCACCGGGACAAGCCCGGCGGTAGGAACCACCAATCAACGTGGTTCATTGAGGACTTACGCAAATTTTACATACTCGTTAGCGTGGAGAAAAGAATCCCCCAACACTTAAACTAATACTACATAATATATTATTCTGACTTTTTTTTCAAATACATGGGAAATCTGAGCACGGAAGATGTGGATCAGGAATCGTAAATATTCAGTGAACCACATCTTACTTTCTCACCACCGTGCCCTGTGCCGGTGGGGATGCCAGTAGAGTAGGAAGGGCTTAACCCACCGGTTCGCTTCTCATGTCGGGTCACCCTTCCATGAGGAACCGCTGCTATATGGTGAACGGGTAATTACCCTATTTGATACTTTTCAATCAAAGAGACACACCAGACTTAACCTGGCGCTCCGTGGATCACTGAGGACTTACCGGGCATCATTAGCCGTGCTCAATGACAGCTTTGACGATCGCGTCCTGGATCTGCTGCATATCCCCGTTGCCGCCGCCCCTGAAGTTGTTCAGGATTATAGAGAAGGCGAAGAAGTTACCGGACTGAGCTTCTGCATATCCACTTAAAGCGCCAACGCGGGCAATATAGCCGGTTTTTGCATTAACCCTGTCGGCGTAGGCACTTTCTTCAGTCAATCGGTTCTTCAGCGTACCCTCTCCCGGGGCGGGCATAAGGTCTTTCAAAATGCCCGGATATGCCGTTTCATGCGCCTGGATCAATAGTTTGCAAATCATTTCGGGACTGAGCTTGTTTTGGCGGGAATAACCGCTCCCATCGGCTACATTGAAATCATAGCGGCTGCCTATGCGTTTTTCAAGTGCTTTCGTCACGGCTTCGGCGCCGTTTTGCCATGACCCGAGTCCTCTGTGGTGGGCTCCGGCGGTTTTGATCAAACTTTCTGCGTAAAGGTTCTGGCTATCGGCCAGCATGACTTCGAGCACCTTATCCAGAGGAGCACGTCGGAGAGCCAAGCGTCGAAACCTCTTTTCATTATCATAATCCCAACTTTTTTGGGTTCGTTTGATTACTTCCCCGCTGAATTCAATATTATCAGACCGCAGCACATGCACAAAAGCTTTGCCGGAGGATATAGCCGGGTCCGGCACAGATATCAGACCGCTCCACCCGCCGGTCTTATACCGGGCCTGCCCGCTTACAGTTATCCTCCAATCCCTTCTGTTGACTATAATAAGGTTTGAAGCGGAGTCTGTGCGGCATGTATTATCGATGCGGTAAAAAGAAATCGGCGGGTATAAATCGACCTTCGCGGGGGCTCCGACAGCAGCACCCGGCGCGACATTCACACGAACACAGTTGTCGTGGAAGATGAACGCGTTGACCGGGGCGGAATAGCGACGAAGCAACTGATTTGCCGGCCAGTAAGGATGCACATATTCCGCATCAAACATACTTTCATCGACTATTATATTTCCGGTTATTTTTCTGATCCCATGCCTTGTGAATATCTTTGCCCATCGGTCAAATTGTTTTTCGGGGTCCTCGCCGATTGCAGGACTGCCGAAGGTGGGATCGCCGCCCCCAACGATGATCAGATCGCCTTCAAGCACGTCGTCATGGATTTCCCCCTCGAAGAACAGATGCGTTTCGAATTCGTAGTCTTGGCCCAAAATATCTAATGCCGTCAGTGCGGTAATAATTTTTTGGTTGGAAGCAGGGATAAACGCTTCGTCACCGTTCTTGCTGTAGAGGACCTCACCGTTGCTCACATTTTCAACATGAATCCCCACTTCAGCATTTTCAAGCCTGTTATCGGCAAGTATTGTATTCAGTTCTGAAAGTAATGAAGCCGCACTGACATTGCAGAGCAGAAGCAACGGCAGAAAAAACAGCAATAAGATCAGGGAATTCGGTTTTTTAAAAAAAGAAATTACGACCGGGCGGGCCCGAAATAAAGACTTGCATGTATTGATAGGCGGGAAACGGGGCGTTTTTGATCGGTGATTCATCTTTCTCAACCCTTTCATTAGTGAGCTTTAATTATCCAATCGGCCCAAAGTGGCAGCATACCTTTTTGGAACAATAAAGTCAGAGCGGTGACCAGCGTGCCGGCAATTAAAACACCAATCACACAAGAATACATAAATTGGCGCCGGCTCAAACCAAGCATATAAGCCCCCAGCGAGCCGGTATAAACTCCACTGCCCGGCAGCGGTATTCCGATAAATAAAGCAACGCCTATGGCGCCATATTTTTCCACATAAGGAGCCAATTTGTTTTGCGCCCGTGCTATCAGCGGCTCAATACGGTCATTGAAAAGCGGAATTTTATCAAGAAAATAAAAAAAGAGAGGTATGCAAAAGTAAAGTATCCATCCGAGAAGTATATTACACAGGATGCAGATCAGTGCTATGGTGAACCACGGCATTAAATCGGGGGTAATGCCCAGGCTTTTATTGCCTAAAATGCCATAGGGGATCGAGGCTCTCAGTTCGAGGGCTGGGACCAGCGTTATAAGACATAGCAACAGCACTTGAGATAACATGATAAAAACCTGTGAAAAAAATTAAGAAATATGGGGTAAGTATTCAGTGAACCCCGTTGCCTCATCACCACCGTGCCCTGTGTCGGTGGAATAATGATCCAGAGCTACGTATCGTTTTCTCACCCCGTAGCCGTTTCTCCGCCCAGCCCGGCCCCTGCGGCGCTTG
>JAGYMJ010000117.1 GCA_018400625.1 Planctomycetota bacterium | reverse complement strand
ATTCCACCGGCACAAGGCACGGTGGGGATGACACACAAGGTAAGTGGGAGGCCACATGGTTCACTGAATATTGGTTTTTGGATTTTTTAATTTTAAACAAACGGAGGTAACTAAAATGCCGGAATTTATGAACCCTTTTAGCGGACTGGAACCGGGGCGTAAGATGACCAAACGTGAACTGACGCGTGCACTTCGTCTATCCCTTGCTGCGGAACAGGAGGCCATACACCTGTATGAAGCGCTTGCGGATGCAACCGACGATGCCCTGGCTGCCGAGGTGCTCCAGGATATTGCCGATGAGGAACGCGAGCATGCAGGCGAATTTCAGAGGCTGCTCAATATTTTGCTGCCGGACGAAGAAGAACTGATGCGAAATGGGGCCGAGGAAGTTGACGGGATGGCGGAAGACAGCGATTAGTGGTTCTTCTTCAGAAAGGGCGTTTAAGGCTTCCAAAACAGGGCTTGGATCAGCGTTAAAAATGACAACGATATCTCTGGTATGCCGGCACATAAATATTGGATATCGCGGGGTCCGGTAAAAAAACCTCTTGACATTGATACAGATTGCGGGAACAGTCCAGGAGTGAATCAAAATATCCGCAACCTGAAGCCGCCAGCATCGCAGCGCCAAGAATGGCCGCTTCTTTCACAACGGGCTCTTCTACGGGGACGCCTGTAATGTCCGCCTGGATATTGAGCCATAACCGGCTTTGGGCCCCTCCACCGATCGATCTGATGACCTCTATCGGGTAGCCGTGGGCCCGGAGAGCTTCGATGTTTTCACGGAGAGCAAACCCCAGCGATTCGAGGATGGCGCGATACATTTCCGCCCGGCCGTGCTGTAAGGTCAAACCGTGGAATGCCCCTTTTACCTCAGGGTCCGGTTCGGGGGAAACGGTGCCGTCGAAGTGGGGTACACAGGTCAACCCCCGGCAGCCGGGGGGGACATCGGCAGCCATCGATTCAAGCTGTTCCAGCGACATGGAGGGAGCCAACTCGCGCCGGAACCAATCCAGCACCAACCCCGCCGTTTTGCAAAAGGCCAGGAGGAAATAAAATGGCGGGAGCGGGAAAGCACCCGACAACAGGCCGCATGGCAGATTTTCTGGTTTTTGCTCGGTAAGCGTCACCAGAGCCATGCAAGTTCCTGTAGATACGGAAGCGATCCCCGGTTGACAATTTCCGGCGCCCAAAGCGCCGGCATACTGGTCATTGGTGCCTGTCACAAGCACCGTCTGTTCGGAAAGTCCCCAGTCATCGGCTTTCTGCGGTAAAATCCTCCCGACAGGCGTGCCGGCAGTCCGTATCTCCGCCAACTGGCCGGCCTTTATCCCGGCAGCAGAAAGTGCCGGTGGGTCATAAGTGGTATCCAAACCCTGACTCAGTCCGGTGGAGCCGGCCGTGTTGGGATCAGAAACAGCTTTGCCGGTCAGCCGGTAAGAAATATAATCGGGCAAGAGCAGATATCTCTCGGCCTTGCCCATTTTCTCCGGATAATGCTCCCTGAGCCACAGTATTTTTGAAACGGTGGCGATGTCGGAGACAGGGGGGCGGCCGCCGGCACTTTCGCATTGTGCTGTGATCCTTTCGTTCAATGAATCTGCCTGAGAGGCGCCACGGCGATCATACCAGAGGATTGCCGGGTGTAACGGTCTGGCGTTTTTGTCAAGCGAAACAAATGTCTGGCCCTGTGAGGATACGGCGAGGGAGCGGGGCAATTCGCCGGCGGCCTGGACGGCTTCTTTTGCGGATTCGGCGGCGGCCTGTTCAATGACCTCTATATCGATCTCGGCATGACCTTTGCTGGTGCCGGAGGGCTGATAGCCTCGCCGTGCGAACCCCCGGCAGTTCCCGGAAACATCGAATATCCCGGCCTTAACGCCTGTTCCGCCCAGATCGAGTCCCATAAACATTTTTTTATCCATGATTCTAATGCTCTTTATTCAATCATGTCATCGCCGCCGATAATTTGTGGGTTCCATCCCATATATGAAGCAAAGGTGGCCAGCAGGTGCACGGAGCCGTCATAGACCAGTGCGGCATGGTGGTTTCCCCCGTAGCTGCTGTAGAGTGTCAGGAAATCGGATACCGGGCAGCGCGGCTCAAACCACCCATGCACGGTTTCCCCGAATCTGTCTTCTTCTGCATCATGCATCCGCCCCGGCGCAATAATCAGGTTGAACTCATCCCCGGATACCGGGGCGAGATTCACAAAAACGGCATGGCCGGGTTTCAGACGCCCCACGCCGACAACGGGGTCGCCGGCATCCGTATAGGGGAACGGTTTGGTTATAAGCCCCGGTTTGCCAACCAGCAGATCGAGATTGACCTCCCCCATATGGCTCAGGAATATACGGTTCCCCTTCCAGTCCGGGCAAAACATTTCAGTAAATGTTGTTTGGGCGTAGAAAGAGGCGATTGCTGATATCAGCGAAGCGGTGAGCAGGTCGCCTTCACCGGCATAGCCTATTGTGCGGGCCATCGATTTGCTGATTTCCAGGAAAGGCATAACCGGCATGCCCAATTTTTTGGTAATGTTCAGGAA
>JAGYMJ010000116.1 GCA_018400625.1 Planctomycetota bacterium | reverse complement strand
ATTCCACCGGCACAAGGCACGGTGGGGATGCTATGGGGTTCACTGAGGACTTACTGATATACAGTGAAACAGCTTTGTCACTGTCAATTGTATTGTATCATAAACGATTTCAAAATTCTGGTCAATATTATTGCTTTGAGCATCAATATTGTGTATCATACATGCGCCATTCTAATGTATTGTTTAACGGCTTTAATTTTTTTCCAATTTATAAGTTTATTCACCCCTTAATCAACGAATTAATCCCATGAAAATCCTTCTTACTGGCGGTGCTGGTTTTATCGGATCGAATCTGGCCCGTTATTTTATCGAACGCGGTCATGAAGTGGTCGTGTTTGACAACTTCTTTAGCGGCAAACGCGAGAATCTGTTGGAAATTATGGACAACATCACCCTCATCGAGGCCGACCTTCGCGATGCCGAGGCCGTTTCAAGAGCTGTGGCGGGGGTGGATGCAGTGAGCCATCAGGGCGCGGTTGGTTCGGTTCCGCGCAGCGTTGAATATCCTTTAACGTCTCATGATGTGAACGTCAACGGTACTCTGCATGTGTTGGAAGCGATGCGCGAGCACGGCGTGAAACGCATCGTATTTGCGGCCTCATCGAGCGCATATGGGCACCAGAAAAAATCCCCGAAGGTCGAGACCATGGCTGTCAGCCCTGCAAGTCCTTATGCAGCGAGCAAAGTGGCATGCGAGTCGTATATCCGGTCCTATGCACAGGTTTACGGAATAGAGGCGGTATGCATGAGGTATTTCAACGTGTTCGGTCCGCATCAGGACCCGGAGGGCGCGTATGCAGCGGTGATCCCGAAGTTTGTGACGGCGTTGCTCCATGGCGAGCGTCCCGTGATTTACGGAGATGGCGGTCAGAGCCGTGATTTCTGCTATATCGACAACGTATGTGAGGCGAACCGGCTGGCGTTGAACGCGCCCGCGGAGGTCTGCGATGGAAGGGCGGTTAACATCGCATGTAATCGTTCCGTTACTCTCAACCGGATACTTGAGATGCTTCAGGAGCTGCTTGGCACACAGATCGATCCCATTTTTACCAACGAGCGTCCTGGGGATGTCAGGCATTCCCAGGCCGACATAACCGCTGCCGGCGAAATGCTCGGCTACGGGCCCGGTGTGTTTTTTGAGGAGGGGTTACAAAGAGCTATCGCCTGGTACGGGGAGAACTACGCCACATGAAAAAAATGTTCGATAATATCCTGGCGCGCTTTGGGATTGAAGGAAGCCTCACCGGATTCCACAAATTAACCAACGGCAACATTAACGACACTTATGTCTTAAGCGTAAGAACAAAAAACAATAACCGGTTCTGTTATGTCGCCCAGAGAATCAACGATTATGTCTTTAAAGAACCGGAGAAGGTGATGGAAAATATCATAAGCGTTACCAGGCATTTAAGTGAGCAGATAGAGGCTCAAGGAGGTGATAGCTCGCGTGAGACTTTGAACTTCTACAGTTCCGATCGGGGACAATACTGTTGTCGATGTGACGATGGGACATACTGGCGGATATGTGATTATATTGACGGTGCGAGAACTTACCAGACGGTTCATTTCCCCGAGCAATTTTACAATGCGGGGAAGGCTTATGGGAAATTTTTGAGGCTGCTTACAAGTTATCCTGTCGAAACATTGCATGTAACCATACCGGATTTCCATAATACCCCCGCTCGATTACGTTTTTTTATGGAATCCGTGAAAAAGGACATAGAAAACCGTTCACTCGGTGTGCGGGATGAGATCGATTTTATCATGTCCAAGGCGGACATGACATCGACCGTTAGTGATCTTATGGACAACGGTAATATCCCGTTCCGTGTGACTCATAATGATACGAAATTGGACAACGTATTAATAGACACTAAAACCAAGGAAGGGATCACTGTCATCGATCTTGATACGGTGATGCCGGGCAGTTCATTATATGATTTTGGTGATGCGATACGTTCGGGCGCAAACATCGCCGGCGAGGAAGAACGGGATTTATCAAAAATTCATTTGGATCTGAATTTGGTGCAGAGTTACACGCAGGGCTACATGGAGGAAGCCGGTGCGGTTCTTAATCCTATTGAGAAGGAATATCTGGCATTTTCATCAAAGCTTCTGACACTGGAACTGGCGATGAGATTTCTCACCGATTACATTAACGGTGACGTATATTATAAGATTGCGAGGGAGGATCATAATCTTCACAGAGCACGCGTGCAATTGAAGCTGCTGTCGGACATGGAAGAAAATTACGGCTGCATGAAAAACATCGTGGAAAATTGCTGCAATAATCCATAAAATGCCCTGAGTATTTATTCTAAATTATCAACTTCCTCGAAACTTTGGTTGTCCCCTTTTTTTATCCTGAGCGTCTTTATTTCGTGTTCGTTGCATTTGATCTTACAGCTTTTGCCGACAAGGGGCAGATTGAGCGTCAATTCATCTTGACGTCCCGCATATTCATAGATTCTCACGATAGTGTCATTCCCGTACTCGGCGCGTTTTAATACCGTAGCTATGGCTGAATTCGCTTCCAGTTCGGCAAAAGAATCCATGGCCGGACGGGCGCCCGGGTGATTTGCCTCGTCGATGGTAACGACGGGGTTATTGAATGCTATTGCCTGTTGCGGTACGGCATTCTCCCGCCAATCCCCTTTGTGAGCTATTAACTTCCATGATCCCTCGTGCCTCCCCCAGCCGATATGTTCATAATCTTTTTCAGTATCAATGGGTCGGTTAGAGGAGTGAAGGTGGGCAAAAATGGGGCTTCTGAGCAATGTCAAGGCCGCTACGGAATCTTTGACGTCATAGGCAAAGAAACTGTCGCTTAAGATGGAAACGCCCCGGTTATTGCCGGAAACATCCAGCCATTCACCGGTAGGGAATTCCCGGCCGTTGCAATTCCTTTGAATTTCCCCGTAGGGAGTTGCAGAGGTCACTTGAGGATTTTCAATCAGGGTATCAAAAGTCAATTTAAGAACTTTGTTTTCTCCGCGCCAATCGACTCTGAAGCGGCCCTCTAAAGTATCGCTATCATCATAGAGGATGAAATCCTGTTCGATGTATGCATCTTCAAATCTTCCTTTTGTTCTCAGGATTGCTCTGAGCGGGCCTTCTTCAATAATCTTCGCCGATTGCATTTGAATATCGCCGAGTGGTGGGCCGAAGCCGGAAGTATTGAAAGTCCATATGTCACCCTTGTCCTCGCGCAGGAGAAATTGCGACGTCTTGCCCAGAATCTGTTCTCCCGTTTTCTTGTCATAAACAGCGGCTATAGAACCGATGTCCCGGTCGATCTGCACCCTCAGACGTTTATTTTCCAGTCCCGCTTCAGAAACTTGAAGAGATGATGCGTATTTCTGTTGACTCTGTTCGCAATGCACGTGGTAAACTTTATACCCGAGCGATGGAATCGTGTCGCGGAAAAGGAATCTTGATCTGAAGCCGGGCAGTGCGGAATATTCCTGTATGACCTGGACGGGTAATTCTTCTCCGTTCAACGTGGTCAATCGGAGGGGGCCTTCATACCAATCAAACTCCCAGGCCCATTGCATCTCGCCCTCAACGGGTGTGTGTATGGAGAACATGTTCGGGTTCCAAACCACCAGGGGGAAGCCTTCAGGTGACGTATCGATGTCTTTCGTTATGCTCTGCAGGGAGTAATGCAATAACTCGCCCGCCGATTGCAATACACGGCCGTGCATATTTGCGGCGTCGAAGTAGGACGGTTTAACAGACGCGCCGCCGATGATGTCGTGGAACTGATTAAACAAAACATCCTGCCACAGCCTTTTTAACTGTTCTTTGGGGTATTCCCGTTCTCCAAGCAGATCAGCTATAAAAGCTATTTTTTCGGCATTGAGCATAGCGTATTCGCAAAGCCGGTTGTTCTTTTTAACTTCATTATTGTTACTGAAAACGCCCACGTCCCGTACCATCAGCTCATCTTTAACATCCGGCAGGGGGGCGGTGTCCAGTTGGCCGATGAATTCACCGACGGTTGAGAATTTCACATGGTAGTTTTTTCCCTTTTGGTCGATCATCTTTTCGATGTCCGTTAGAGCTTTTTTCGTGGGAGCGCCACCGTGATTGGTCACACCATATATCATTATGTTGTCGTGCCCGATTTCCGGGAGTTTGTTGCCGAGCGCAGCTATATCCTTTTCCAGGTTGGCGGAGAAGGTGTTGGCTCCCTCGCCGCCGTTGCGAAAGGCAATAACACTGCTGCCGTCGGGGCTTACCCAGTTGAACAGGTCGGCCGGCAGTGTTTGTTGTTTGGGGGAGGGGCGTCCGAACACATAGCTGTTCATCCCGGATTTCTTTAACATTTGCGGCATCATAATGTTATGGCCGAAACTGTCGGTGTTAAAGGCCGTTGTGGCTTGCCGGCCGAAATTTTCTTTCAAATACATCTGGGCATAGAGCCCTTGTCGCACGTAGCTTTCGCCCGAAGCCGTGTTGCAGTCGGGCTGTATCCACCACCCATGAACGAGTTCCCAGCGTCCTTCGTTCACTTTTTGTTTGATCCGCCGGAAAAGTTCCCGGTCCACATTTTTTATCCACTCGAAGACTGCCGGGCTGCTGAAAGAATAAATAAAACCGGTGCTTTCCTCCATTCTGTTCAGAGCGGCTTTGAAAGTCGAGCGAATAGAGGCCATACCTTCATCCCAGGTCCACATCCAGACGGGGTCGAAATGGGTAGTACCGATCATATATATCCCGTATTTTTTATCTTTTGCCAACATGTATAATTCTCCGGGTATATATCCAGTGAAAAGCGCCGTTCTGTCACCACCGTGCCTGTGCCGGTGAGATAATGTTTAAAGATTCGGTAAACCACGTTACCGCCGCTGGGCTTGTCCCGGTGGCAGGCCCCCCCATCAACGTGGTACACTGAGGACTTACGATGATGCTTCATCACGACGAGCCGTCCCACCATCAACCCGTTGTTCATCGGCACAGGGCGGGATGAGCAACGGTGGTCGCGGGTTAATCTTCGTGTTTTTCGACGACAGAAAGCACATGTTCAATGTCTTTGGGGGTATGTGCCGCGCCGATCTGGAACCTGATGCATTCATCGCCTTTGGGAACGACAGGATATTTCAGCCCCACAGCCAGCACACCATTCTTTTTCAGATGATCGACCAGATGGGTGGTTTTTTGCCCGTCCCTTATCATGACCGCAACTATCGGGTGTTCTCCTTCCAGCACTTCATATCCAATTTTTCGGAGTTCGTCTTTGAAAAAGGTTACCATTTTTCTCATCCCCTTAAGCATGTCTTTTCCGGTGCTGCTGTCCAATATGATGAGTGACTGGAGTGCGGCGGCGGCTTCGCCGGGTGTGATAGGATTGGAATAGATGTAGAAAGGCGAAGTTTCACGCAGATATTTCACGATCTTATGGCTTGTCACGGCATATCCACCATTGACTCCGAGAGATTTGCCTAATGTTGACACGATGATATCTACATCAAATTCGTGCGTTATTTCACAGGTTCCTCGCCCGGTTTCTCCATAGGCCCCTGTCCCGTGGGAGTCATCCATGACGGTAACGATACCTTCTTCAAAGTCCTCATTGTATTTTTTGGCCAGGGCAACGAATTTTCTGAGATCGGGATAATCACCACGCATACTGAAAACGCCGTCCGTGACGACTAAGAGTCTTCGGCAATGTCCGCTCGACTTCTTCATTTTTGCCTCAAGATCATCCATGTCCAGGTGTGAATAAATTTCTTTGCCTTGGGGTTTTGCAATTCTTATACCGTTGATGATACAGTTGTGGTTGAGTTCGTCACTGATGACAATCGTTTCAGGAGAGATGAGAGGTGAGAGAATTCCACAGACAGCGGAATATGCTGAGCTGTAAATAATAGCGGCCTCCTTGGCGTGGAAAGACGCTAATTTTTTTTCAAGTTCGATATGTGGTCTATAGGTTCCATGAATAAACCTCACACTTCCGGGGCCAACTCCAAATTCTCTGGAAGCGTTTTCTTCAGCTTGAATAACATCATCATGTAAGGACAGCCCAAGATAAGAGTTGGAGTCCATCTTGATGAATTCGCGATCCGCCTCGCCCTTGATAAAATACCTTGGTCCGATGTCCTGAACCGGTTTCTGGATCTTTTCTATAACATCTTCCTGCCCCTTTAAGGTCCCGTTTTTGCTCAGTTCTTCCAGCGCTTTTGAAGCCCATCTGTTCATTTTTTGCAACGGCATATTGATTTCGCTCCTGTATTTAATCCCATTCAAGAATTATTTTACCTGTTTCACCCGAATCCATGACCTTAAATGCTTCTTCAAACAATTCGAAATTGAATCGATGTGTGATAACGGGGGAAATATCCAACCCAGACTGGATCATAACTGTCATTTTGTACCAGGTTTCATACATTTCCCGTCCGTATATACCCTTAATTGTCAAGCTGTTGAAAATGACCGAGTTCCAGTCAATACTCGTATCTTCAGGGATGAGTCCCAGTACGGCGATTTTGCCGCCGTGCGCCATAGTGGGAATCATCTGATGCAGCGCGTCCGGGCTTCCCGACATTTCCATGGCGACGTCAAAACCTTCTTTCATACCGAGTTCTTTCATTGTCTCTTCGATAGAATCTTTTCTCACGTCCAGCACGCGGGTGGCCCCCATCTTTTTTGCCAATTGAAGCCGGTAGGGATTTATATCTGTGGCGACGACAAACCTTGCGCCGGCATGTTTTGCGATGGCGGTGGCCATTATCCCGATGGGGCCGGCGCCGGTGATGAGAACATCTTCACCGAGGACGTCGAAAGAGAGCGCGGTATGGGTGGCATTGCCGAACGGGTCGAAACACGAAAGCACCTCGAGCGGAATATCGGGATCACAGTACCATACGTTTGTATCCGGCAGCACAAGATATTCGGCAAAGGCGCCGTCTCTGTTAACCCCGATCCCTTTGGTATGGGGGCATAGATGTCTTCTTCCTGCAAGGCAGCTCCTGCAGCGTCCGCAAACCAGGTGTCCTTCGCCACTGACTATATCGCCGGGCCTGAAGTCCTTGACATGTTCTCCGACGGATTCTATAACCCCCACGAATTCATGGCCGATGGTCATCGGCGGCTTTATTGTTGATTGTGCCCAGTCGTTCCATTTATAAATGTGGAGGTCGGTGCCGCAGATAGACGTTTTCAGTATCTTTATCAATACATCATGTGAATTCGGCTGGGGTATCGGGACATCTGCAAGCTCAAGCCCTTCTTTTGCTTGTGCTTTTATAATCGCTTTCATGATTTTTACCTGTTGTCTATTATCCTTGGTTATGGAGGCCCCCTTTTTCTGCATCCAGCTCCGGTTTAGGGGCTCTTTGCATCAATTCCCTGCCTGATTTCAGGGGAGATTTGTTATCAAAAAGCATCGCATAAACTTCTCGGGTTATAGGCATGTCAACATTATATTTTTCGGCAAGTTTACAGACCGAACGCGTTGTACGGATCCCCTCAGCCACCTGATGCATACTGCCCAATATTTCTTCCAGCTTTTCTCCCTTTCCAAGTCTCAGTCCGACACTTCTGTTGCGGCCATGGGGGCTGACGCATGTGGTTATAAGGTCGCCAAGTCCGGTCAAACCGCCAAAAGTGGCTCCCTTCGCCCCCAATGCCATTCCAAGCCGGCGGGTCTCAGCCAGGCCGCGTGTGAGCAAAGCGCTTTTGGCATTGTCGCCAAAGCCGAGTCCATCGCAGACCCCGGCGGCGATAGCAATAACATTCTTCAGCGCCGCACCGATTTCGGCTCCGACAAGGTCGGTATTCGTATATACCCGGAACTCAGGTGTCATGAATATATCCTGCACGAGAGTGGCCGTTTTTATTTCCGGAGCGGCCGCAACAACAGTTGTGGGCATGTCACGGGCCACTTCTTCGGCATGGCTCGGGCCATAAAGCCCTGCGACAGTCATGCCGTCTCCACAGACGTCTTTGATAATACCCGTGCCGGTTAAAAGAGTTTCTTCCTCAATCCCCTTGGCAACATTTACCCAAAGCTGGTCTTTATGAACATAGGGGGTTAATTTTTCACATACTTCACGCATGTAAATGGTGGGGGTGGCAGCAACAATGACGTCGGAGTTTTGAACACAATGTTCCAGATCGGAGCTTAATTCCAAATTTTCCGGCAATTGAATCCCGGGTAAAAAATTCGTGTTTTCCTTGCTTTGCTGCATCTGAGACACATAATCAGGATCAACTCCCCACATAATAACAGTGTTATTATTTTTTTTGCAGAGCAGCCGGGAGAGTGCTGTCCCCCATCCCCCGCAGCCAACGACAACTATGTTTTGCTCTTTATCAGCCATTGTTTTGCTTTCCGGAAAAGATTTAGCTATTATTTCATTGTCTCTCGTGGTACATTTGGATTATAATATAAATTCAACAGATTAACAATTAAATGTCCGTAAGTCCTCAGTGAACCCCGTAACATCACCACCGTGCCCTGTGCCGGT
>JAGYMJ010000115.1 GCA_018400625.1 Planctomycetota bacterium | reverse complement strand
GCTGAGAATCATCATTCCACCGGCACAGGGCACGGTGGGGATGTTACGGGGTTCACTGAGGACTAACCTTTTATATTTTAACAGTAAACAATTATAATATAATATTAGTAGAGTTTTTTCAACTAAGAGTTCAATAATGATGCGGTCGTTGAAAAACACGAATTTTCTACAAGATGATTGTGGAGTAATGGCTTTGTGGAGTTCTCATTGAGTATTTACCCAAGCGCTACCGGTCGCTTTCCGGGACGGGAGCGCTGTCCGTTCGGCGTGCCAGGCACTGAGTTCAGTATTTTAAGCACTTAAACCTGCAAAATCGTAAGTCCTCGGTGAACCACGTTGTTTCCCCACCGTGCCCTGTGCCGGTGGGATGACGATTACGCACTACGTGTCTATAACTTACATTTTGAGGCGTTTTTATGTCAAAATATGCTTCTATAAAGAGTTCGGCCGTTAAAATTGCATGTTCAATTCTAACGGGTGCTCTGCTCTATCTATCCTTCCCACCGGTCGATTTATGGTGGCTGAGTTTTATCGCCCTGGTTCCCTTTTTGTTGATCTTACGTCAGGTCGATTCCACATTAAAAGTGGTGCTTTTCGCGGGGATTGCGGGTCTTTCCTTTTATGTGCCGGGTCTTGTGTGGCTGGCGAGTGTTGCGGTGGCCGGGTGGCTTCTGCTGGCAGTCTATGTGACCTTTTACTTCTGCCTTTTTGCTGCAGCAGCGCGCCTTTGCGACTTGAAAGCGCATAGACTATATTTTCTTTTATTGCCAACAATCTGGGTTGCGATAGAGTTTATCAGGGCGACAATCTTTACGGGCTTTCCCTGGTTCCTGTTCGGCTTTACTCAGTACCGGTTTTCACAGCTTTTGCAGATGGCTTCTGTAACGGGCGTTTACGGCCTGAGCTTTGTACTGGTGTTTTTCAATACTGCTTTGGCGGAGCTCATTCGTTCTGTGCTTGGCACGAAGTCAAAAATTTCTTCGGAGCCTCTGAAATATGCCATGGCATGGTGGGGGGGGGCGGTTCTTTTGATTCTGGTGGTTTTTTCTTACGGCAGCTTCATATCAGGCCGTATCTCACTTGAAACAGGGCCGGTTCTCGGGGTCGTTCAACACAATATGCCGCCTGAGCTTCCACCGCCTGATATTCAGCAAATATACCGATTGTCCGCGGAGGATGTTGAGCATCTTTCAAATGAAGAGAGGCAAAGGCTAAGACGGAGGCTTAGACAATACCATGAGGAAGTGCAGCAAATACGAAGGGAGGGAATTGATAAAGCCGTCAGGCTTTCTTATGCTCTGGCTGATAAGGAACCGGTACTTATTGCCTGGCCGGAAACTGCTGTTGACACGCCCCTGAATCCTGGAGCAGAAGACAGTCTTAGCCTTGAGGAAAAAAGGAAACGTGAATATGCACGGGAAAAAATCCGAACCCTTGCCAATGATTTGGGATGCTATATTCTTGTCGGGAGCACCAATTTGAAGAACGTCGATAGATACGGGGGGCGAACAGCAAATACAGCCTATCTGTTCTCGCCGGACGGCGATATTGTCGATTATTACGATAAAATACGGCTGGTACCTTTTGGGGAATACACGCCCGCAAGAAATTTATTACCGCGTCCACTGGTTGAATTTCTTGAATCTATGGCTATAGCTCAGTCGATAAGGGGTGGGGAGGCAGTGGTTTTTCCGGAACCCTTCCCGTTTGGCGCCCCTATATGCTATGACAACGTCTTCAGCACGCTGATGCGCAGGTTCAGGTTGAAGGGGGCGGAAGTCTTGATCAACATCTCAAATGAAGGTTGGTATCAGATTCGTGGCGAGCTTGAACAGCATCTTGGGATGGCTGTTTTCCGTGCGGTAGAGACCCGTACAACCGTTGCGAGAGCGACTAATACGGGGATTTCGGCTTTTATCAATCCCAAAGGAGAAATATACGGTATGATTTATCTTGAAAAAAACGGGAGAAAAATCACCAGTGATATTGAAGGCAGTATCGCCCTCCCTGTTAAATTATCGGATGAAATTCCTTTTTACACACGGTTTGGCGACTGGTTTGCTGTATTATGTTTGAGTCTGTCTATTGTGCTCTTGATTGTCATGCTTTTGAGGCGGGTTAAACAGTCGCAGTGAGATTTGCTGCAGCCCTGTCGCCGAGTTCCAACATCGCCGAGTGGAGTGACTCGCAATATTGTTCTATCTTTCCTTCCGGGGGTATGTTGACGGTTCTCCCTATAACAATTTGGATATTGGCAAAGGGTTTTGGTATGACTAAACGATCCCAGCTATTTAACGTCCACCCCCTGTCTATCGCCACGGCTATAGGGCTCACCGGGGTTCCTGTCTTGCGGGAGAGTAAAGCAAAACCGGGCTGAACGCTCATGTTGGGTCCTCTTGGGCCGTCCGGTGTTAAAGCACAGTTCCCACCGGCTTTAAGGTGATCGATAAGTTTTCTGAGAAGCCGGAGACTTCCCCTTGTTGTTGAGCCCCTGATGCTATTCATGCCATAACGCTCGATAAGATGGGCGATATATTCACCATCTTTATGCTCACTGACGGGGATTGCGACGGGGTATCCGCGGAAAATAGAGACCATGGAAAGCAAATATCTATGCCAGAAGGTAGCAATATGCGGGCCGTTACAAGCAGCGAAGGAGCGAATCAGGCGTTCGGGGTCTTCAATGGATATATGCCATGTTTTTGAAAGTGAGAAGAGAAGGGCGTCCGCCATAGCTGCTGCGAAATGGAATTGGACTCTTTTTTGTAAAATGGGCATTTGATTGGTTCTCACCCTGCTTGTGGCAGAAGAGCATATTATAAACAGCCAGTGGGGCACGTCAGGCCATTGTATTATAAGTCCTCAATGAACCCCGCAGCATCCCCACCGTGCC
>JAGYMJ010000114.1 GCA_018400625.1 Planctomycetota bacterium | reverse complement strand
CGCGCTGTTCTTCGATAAGCTGACGCCTGCTTAAAACGATATTGTGTCGTTCCTGATCGATCTTCAGCACCTTACAGGTCAGATTATGTCCGATGTAATCGGCAATCTCACCCGGCCGTCGTATATCAACCTGACTGGCAGGCAGGAATACCGGGACACCGATATCGATAAGTAAACCGCCCTTGATCTTACGGGTGACGACACCGGTGACTACATCTCCTTCTTCAACGGTTTCGCTTATTTTTTGCCAGGCCCGGAGTTGATCGGCTTTTTGTTTCGAAAGCTGTACGACTCCGGCATCACCTTCAACGGCTTCCAGCAGGACTTCCACCTTATCGCCGACATCAACGTCTTCCCCGGCCTCCTCCCATTCAAACCGAGGCACAACCCCTTCACTTTTATATCCGATATCGAGCATGACTTCGTCGTCCGTAAAATCGACAACGACCCCCTCCAAAATAGTATTGACAGAGAAGTCCTGCACGGAATCATCCAGACGATTTTCGAGTTCACCTTCTTCGACACCCATGAGCACTTCTTGCAATTGCTGCTCAATGTCTTCCCTATTAATTCCGAGTTCTTCTAAAATATCTCTTTGTGGCATAATACAACCTGAAATTGGGTTAAAGAAAAAAAATTATACGTCATAAAAACTGTAACAATTCTTCATATATAATTACAGAATAGAAAAAAAAATGCAAGTTAACGCCCAATTATACATCTCAAATATTTTTGCATTTTCAATATATCACCCTTAATTATTTCTATAAGTTCTTTTTTATCATAATTATCTGCCGATACAGGTTCGCCGTACATTACCGCGGCCCGCGCCATGCCGGGAAAAATTTGGTTGCGGGGCCAACAGTTAAAAGCACCTTCCACGCAGACAGGAATGACCTTCGCCTTGCATCTCACAGCGAGTGAAGCAACACCGGGCTGGAAAACTCCAAGTTCCCCATCAAATGTACGGGTCCCCTCCGGGAAAAACAGAATGGGCTCATTCTGCCGAAGCAATCTCATCACGGTACGCAAAGCCCCCCTGTCCGCCTCGCCCTGCCGTACAGGATGGGCGCCTAAAGAGCGGATCAGGCGACCAAACCCCGGCGCCTTAAAAAGTTGACTCCTCGCCAAATAGTTTATCGGCCGGTCTAACGCCATACCGATCAAAACGGGATCGAGATAACTCTGATGATTGCCGGCAAGCATGCAGCCCTCAAGTTGTTCCTTACTCGGAACATTTATATGCCTCACGCTCGTCAGTGTTGTCACTGCATAGCCGGAAAGGATACGGCAAAACGAAAACCAGCCCCACTGCCATACTTCTTTTATTTTATTCGATCCCATTGTGAATTGTCGATGTTTATAAATTATCAACAGATGAATTTAATGCCCTCTCCACGGACTCGATATCTTCCCTGCCTGTCATATCGAGAACCGGTCCCCTGGAAAATACTATGTTAAACTCCACACTCCTTTTCGCAATCAAATATGAAACGGCATCGGTGAGTTCAAACTCACCCCTCTTTTTATTGGGCGGTATTTGCCGGCAGGCATCGAATATCAAAGGAGTAAAACGGTAAAGATTCATGCCCACCCACAACTTTCCGTCAAATTCATATTTTTGGGGTTCCTGCGGCTTTTCCACCACTTCTATCAACCGGCCGTCTTCGTTGATGTTCAAAACCGAAAAACTGCTTATCCGTTCGCTGTCAAAATTGCTGCGTTCGAGCAGTATTCCCTTATCAAACCCGGCAACACCAAAACCACCTTCCGGCATAGCAGCAAGTTTTCTCAGAGCATCCGGAGGATGGATGTTATCGCTGCCGCACAGCAAAAATGACTCAGTCCCTACGACACCTTCGCTTGCCGACACTGCATCAGCAGTTCCTTTTTTCGTTTTCTGAACAGCAAAAGCGACCTCAACGTCAAAATCAGCACTCACCCGGCGTCCATAATCACGCATTTCGCTGCTTCCGGGCGATATGACAAAGCATATCTTTTTCATCCCGGCCCCACACAATCTTTCAACGATATAATCAAGAAACGGCCTGCCTGCAATCGGTATCAAACCTTTGAGTCCCCTGTCGGCAAGCCGCCGCGCTTCATCTGAAACCCTGACGGCCTCACCGCCATCCTCCTGCATTCGGCTGCCGCGTCCGGCCGCCAGAATGACCGCTGTTTGAATGTTATTTTTCATTTTTTTACACTTGTTATGTGCAGTTCATTATTTTTTTATTTTATACTTTCCAGGATAAGTCTTCCATCGGCGATGAAGCCATAACCACCGGCTCGGGTAAGCTTTCACCAGTTCGGCAAGATCATCGGTCAGACGCTGGATAATACGGTACACTTCTTTCTGCCGCTGATCCTCCAGATTGGGATAAAGAACGTCACTCAGTACTAGTTTAAATCGGTCTGTGTCCCCCTTCCGCATGCAATAGACAAAGGCAACCGGACGTCCTGTGGCAATGGAAAGCTGCGCAGGGGTGCTGTAAGTCGAGGCCGGTTTGCCCAGGAAATCAACAAATATGCCGTAATACCGGGCATCCTGATCAATGAGAATGCCAAGGTTTTTGTTGTTTTTTAATGCTTTAAGACCGCCCCGGACAGCGCCTTTTTTGGGCAGTATTTGCACACCTTGAGTTTCCCTGTGTTTTTTGACATATCCTTCGATGAGGGGATTCTCTATGGGACGCGCTATAACACACGTTTTATAGCCCTTAAGACTCAACGCCATACTTGCAACCTCCCAGGAACCAAAATGCCCGGTGACAAATATAACTCCCCCTTCCTCGGGGGGCCATGGCCCCCCGCTTTCATTCACAAATTCCAGATGCTCTGATGCCCTACCGGAAACAATGAGTGAATGAAAATATAAGGCATCCACGACTGACTCGAAAAGCCACCTGTAAACATCACGCATCAGCCGGCGAATATCCGATGTGTGCTTATCGGGAAAAGCTTCTCTTATCCGCCGGAACATCTTTTCCTTTCGCTTCCTGCGATCACATAATCGACCGAGATCAGCGGCGACACGCGCAAAACGCAAGGCATTCTGAAAGGAAAGGTCCAATATCAGCCGATGCAATCCCCTGATGAAAAAATAAGTGATATAATCCCCTATTTTAACTCTCTTTTCGTTTTTTCCAGCCACTCAAATCCTACCTCTCAATTCATATTATATCTCGTAGATATTCAGTGAACCCCGTTACCTCATCACCACCGTGCCCTGTGCCGGTGGAAT
>JAGYMJ010000113.1 GCA_018400625.1 Planctomycetota bacterium | reverse complement strand
CAGCCGCTGCGGCTCCCGGGGCCGTTTGATGGCCGCACCCGGATCATGCACCAGGTAATCGGACTCCTTTAAAAACCGGGTAAAGCCGATTACCGCATTTAATTTCTTGATTTGAGACCGCACCGACAGCGGACGACCCTTGGCGGTTAAAGAAAAAGCCAACTCCTGCTGATAGTCTTCGATGACCTCCCGGCTCAGCTGCTCGATTGAACCCACTCCTTCTCCTTCCAGATACCGGCCAAAGCTTTTCAGGTTATACCGGGTGACCCGGATGGTATGGAAGGCCCGGCCGATGATTTTCAGATGCGTCTCATAAAGAGTAATAAAACGGGCAATATCCATTGATTTCAACCCCCTGATTTCAGCCCTTCTCCGCGGTTGGGATGGGTTTTGTCATGCATCTGCTTGACATCCACCGGCATCACTTTTGTATACTGCTGCGTAGTCTTTAAATTCTTGTGCCCCAAAAGCTTTTGCACATACCGGATATCCGCCCCGTTTAACAGCATGTGTGTAGCGCATGTCCGCCGGAACACGTGCAAACCAACAGACTTCTTAATGCCGGCATTCCTGCGGTATCCGTCGATCTGGACCCGGATAGCGTTCCAGGTCAATGGGTGGCCTTCGTGAGTTAAAAACAGCCTGCGTTCTTTCGGATGCTTTCTGGCATGCCTGGGCCGGATTTTGTCGATGTATTCCTTCACATACCTGGCCGCGGCCTCACTCATAGGCACTACCCGCTGCCGGCCGCCCTTGGCTTTTTTCACGTAAACGATCCGTTCCTTGATATCGATGTCATAGACATGCAGGCTAAGCATTTCCTCGGATCGTATACCAGTGCTGTAGAGAAGTTCCATCACGGCCCGGTCCCGGATACCGATGGCGGTTGACAGGTTGGGTTGATCGAGCAGAAGTTTCATTTCATTGGTCGTCAATACCGTACCGATGGGCCGATGCTTCCGGCTGATCTCCACAATCCCTTCGGCCGGGTTGATCAGCAGACGATGCGTTTCTGTGAGGTATTCGAACAGACGCTTTACCGCGCGGATCCGGATGGCCTTGGATTCTGTGGCCAGGTCCAGGGCCATCACCGATGCATGATAGTCATTGATGATCTCCCGGGTAACCTGGCGAAGATCGGTGATCGGTACTACCCGAAGGTATGCGGTAAACTGCTTTAATCCAAAAGCATAGCAATCAAGGGTCTTTGGGGCGTATCCCCGGGCTTTCATGTGCCGTTTGTATGCAGCTATGATCAGGTCCACGTCCATACCCCCCTCCCTCCCCGCGCTTTCTTTCGCCCGAACCTCGAAGTTGTTTGCTTTCTCCTGTATTGACAGTGGTTTATTCATAATTTTGCAGACCTCGAAGTACCCTCGTAGTGCCTCGTTTTCCCTCGAAGTGGGGCAATTTGCCCTCGTAGTTGCCCCATGGCGCCAATCAGTCCTTGTCTTTTCTCATGAGCTTTCTGATCTCTTCCACGGGTGTTAAGTTCAGATAACATCTGCCTGTCTCTTCGGCCTGGCCTCGGTAATTTAGGGCATAGGCATATTCCTTGCCCTTGGCACCGACCCGGGCATAGAGGTATTCAAGCTCTTCTAACTGCCGGATATGCGCCCGGACCTGCCAGTCGGTCCAGTTGATGTATTCGCGGATCATGCGCCGGGTAAAAAAGACATCCTCAATCGGGCATTGCAGCTGCTCGGCAGTCTCCCTGACCATCCGGTGGATGGCATCGGTCATTTTGGCGGATTCATCAATGGTCAAAAACAAAAACCGGGATGCAGTCTCGCCTTCGAGTTCCGCGGCCGTGGTGGTGATCATCACGGCCACCGGACCCCGGACCGTGTATTCTTCGGTTTTCATGCGGCCGGTGCCCGGGTCCTTTCCCGTGGCTGCCACGGTGATCTTTTTCGAAGACTGGATGTTTCTGATGGAATAGGCGGCACCTCCCATGCCCGCTTCTTCCTCGATGGCCAGGATCTTGTTGACCAGGGCGTCTTCTTCCTTGTAAAAAAGCGCCTGGTCCGTGATCCGGGTGTATTTGGCGTAATCTTCATCCGGCACCAGGGACAAAATTGCATCCTGCAGGGTGGATTTGCCGGCGGCTGATCTGGATTGGATGAGAACGGACAAGGGATCATCGAGCTTGCGGGACACAGCGGCCAGATACCCGACCAATTTGTTGGTCTCCTCGCCGGTGACGCCGATGGTAGCAAGATCGGCCAGGACCTCGGCAAACAGGTCCGGGTTTTTCAAAAACTGCAATGCCCGGGCTTTTTCATCTTCCGAAGGTTTTTCGGCGTGACTCTCTGTTTTTTGGGGCTGCCAGTCCTCCACATGCTTTAAAATCCGGCCGATATCTTCTTTGACAAGGGCCTCATCGGCTCCGAACAAATCCGCGCATAATTTGGCAAACCAGGCCCGGGATCGCGACGAGTACAAATCAATGGTGGTCAGCTCAAACGGCCGGTCGCCGGCCACCTCTGTTGAGGCCTTGATGGTGACTTTAAGTTGCGTGTCGCCGCGTTGGATGCCCTTGATCTCGTATTGACGGTCTCCGTATCCGACAATAAAGCCATGAGCGGTTTCTTTATAAAGGCTTTGCTTGCGGGTGTTGACCTTGTCGGATTGTTCCAAAGATTGAGGATTGGCGGATTTGAGAAGGGCCTCGAAGGCCTCCGGCGTATGGCGTTTAAAATAGACGTTTACATCCTTTACCGGCAAGGCCACGGGATAGGCGGCTATCTCTTTTTCTTTTAATCGCCCAACCAGGGATTCGGCGGCTTTTCGGCCGGCCTCATCAGCGTCAAAAACAAGATACGCCTCTTTTACCCGGCGGTTAAAAAAAGAAAGATGTTCGTCCAACAGGCCGTTTGTGCCGTAAATCGGCATGACATTCTTAAAGCCCTGGTCATAGAGGGTCAATGCATCGATGATCAATTCGGTTAAAAGAAGGGTCTGGGATCGTTTGACCGCCTGGCGGTTGACCAAGCCGGAACGGGAGCCGGGCAGGTACAGGTGGGTGACGCCGTTGTCATCGGTGATATTTCTGCCATACAAGTTGACGATGGCGCCGTTTGCATCATGGAGCGGGAAGACCACGCAATTGTAAAACACCTCGTGGCCTTTGGCATTCAAGATCCCGATCCGTTTTAAGGCGGCGATTACCTCCGGGTCTTCGGGCAGGATCTCAAGCAGGGTGCCGTTGGCATAGCCGGCGCCAAAGTCTTTTAAGGATTGCGTATCGGCAATGCCCCGTTCATGGGCCAGGTAATCAAGGCCCCGGCGGTCTTCGGTCAATGTGTGCTGATAATAGCCTACCACCCGGGCCAGCAGCTTTTTGTCTTTGACGGATAAAGCTTGTGTGGCGGATGTTTTTTGAGATGATGGCTTTTTAGTGGCGGGTTTTACAGCCGGCGGTGATTCGGTGGTGACAGTTATTCCGGGCGTGGTCAGTCGCCGGACAGCTTCTTTAAAATCGACCTTGTCATAGAGCTGTACAAACCGGATTACATCACCGGCAGTACCGCAGCCGAAGCACTGGAACAATTGTTTTTCGATATTGACGGATAGGGATGGGTTGGTGTCATTGTGGAAGGGGCACAGGCCCATGTAGCCCTTGCCGTTTTTCTTCAAAGCAATGCCCCGGGACTCGATACAGGCCTTGAGATCAACATCTGTTTTCACGGCCTCGATTCTCTCTTGCTCGATCACTGTCGTATCTCCTCTCTTCTCTTAAACGTTCAAACAGGATGTCCCTTAAGCGGTTGAGCGATTCCTTGAGCTGCAGGGGGTTGACCCGGGCACGGCCGTTCATGTAGTCCCGGTCGTGCCGGTCCAGATCCGGGCCGGTAAAGGCGAAGGTGGCGGTCTGTCTGTTTCCGCCTGTAAACCGGACCTCGCGCAGATGGCCGCCCATGCAAAGGATAAATGCGCCCCGGAAGATGTCCGTGGTCTCCAGTTGCCGCATGTTCAAGCGCTCATCACCTCCTTTCTTGATTTGTCAGGGGAGATACGATAGAAAAAAAAGGCGGTATAAAGGGCTTCGCCCTTTGTCGCTGTTTTCGAAGCCATCAGCCAAGACCCGCCAAAGTCAGGGGCTGATGGCTTTTTTTCTGCCGTAACACGTCCCGCTCAATAAAAAAATCATGTCAAGTAATATTTGAATACTTTTTTCGTATATGCTAATATGTGTATAACGAAAACATGTCAAGCCATTTTTAAACTCCATGATATAAGAAAGGAAAAAATATGTCAGAAAGGCTATTGAGGATCATGACAGATATTGATATCCGTAAAGAATTCGGCCAACGCATAAAGACACTTCGCAAGCAAAAAAAGTTAACGCAAAAAGAACTCTCTGCAAAAATTGATGTACGTTCTCCGCAGCTAAACAAATATGAGTGTGGACTTCATGCCCCACCCATTGAAAAGCTCATTAAATTGGCGGAAGTTTTTGATACTACCGTAGATTATTTGTTAACAGGGGATCGGGCGGATGAAAGGCCGCTCCACAATATCCGATTATGGGAACGGTTTAAAGCAATGGAGGATTTTGAGATTGAAGATCAGGAGGCCGTTCTTAAGCTCATTGATGCTCTGATCGTTAAAAACAAAGTAGAAGGGGCGATCAGCCGTTCGAAAAGAAAGCCGGTTAAAGTTAAAAAAGAGGATGTCACATGCCGACTGTGTTAAGAACGGGACCATATCGTCTCTATTTTTATAGCCATGAACCCAATGAGCCTCCCCATATACATATTGATCGGGATAATCAATCGTGTAAATACTGGCTGACTCCCATTGTTCTTGCCCGCAACCTCGGATTTAGCGCCAAAGAATTACGCGTTATAGAAAAAATAATAGACCAAAATAAACAATACCTCCTGGAGGCATGGGATGGACACCACAGATATTAAACCCGGGGAACAAGTAAAAAATGTATATTTTTCCGAAGATACGATAAGTGTGGATTTGCTGGATGGACGAACAATTACAGTGCCATTGGCCTGGTATCCCCGCTTATTGCATGCAAGTGAGGAACAACGTCAAAATTGGCAAATTTGCGGCGGTGGATATGGCATTCACTGGCCTGATATTGATGAAGATTTAAGCACCGAAGGACTGCTCAGGGGAGCGCCGGCACCCCGCGATAACATAACAAATGTTGCATAATCTTCGATTTATTTATCTTCATCCTTCCCTCAAGAATAATTATTTATCCAAATAATTATTGGTTATTTTGCAAGAATCGGGATGTTGGCAGGCAGGCAACAGATGACGGGTCTATGTGGGTGTATCCCTCCCGGCGGGGCTTTATTTTGGCGCGGGTTTTTGCGGGCCTGGGATGAAACGAAAGGCCCGGGCGGCGGCAGGGTTTTGGAAAAAGACGGGGCGTGGGCAAAGAAATAGCAAAAACCGGGACAAAATAAAGACCGGGGGAAGTGGCTCGGGGGGAGGGATACCAATTGGCGCGCGATGGGTGCGCTCCTTTTTTCCGCTGGCGCCGGCTCTCTTGCACGGCCCTTGTCGAAGCCGGGGACCAGCTTGGCGCATTTTTTGACCGGTGCAAAAAGGGTGACGGGGAAGCGGAATCACCGCAAATCCCGCACCGGCAGTTAAATGACCGAAAAACCGACACCCACTACACACCACGAGGCTCTCTTCTCCTGAGAAACCTATAATATATAATGAACGGCCCCATTCCTGAATTAAGTAAGATGTCCCCCGAACTCTCGGATTCCCTGGTTTTTAATGAGCGCACCCCTTCAGAATGTAAAAATATAAAGGGCATCCCGTTCCGTTCCCCCCGAATTTATCAGGTAACATACATTATATCTCCGAATGCTTTTAGTTGTATAATTATAGTTATTGTGTTTACAATCACAGAAATTACTATAGTTAACAATTTAATTTTTTT
>JAGYMJ010000112.1 GCA_018400625.1 Planctomycetota bacterium | reverse complement strand
ATTACCTCAAGTTAATAAAACAGACACACCTGATTTTGGCCCACGTTATTGGTTCTATCCTAACTATGGGGTTTTAAATTTCGAGTATGTCATGTGGGCAAGGCGCATCGGATTAGATACCGCACCATACAGAAAACTGGGTTCGGGGTTTGCTCATGGCCTTGTGAAGGCACATTCAAGCAACGATATGCAGGAGAAACATCCCGAATACTATGCCTTAGGAAAAGATGGTAAACGGATTACTAAATATAGAGGACATGGCCATGTCTGTTTTTCTAATGAAGACTTTTACAAAACCACGCTGAAATATGTGCGATTTATGTTTGATGTAAATGATGCCCCTCATGTCTCACTATGGCCTTGTGATGGTTATAAACATTGCCAGTGTGAGGACTGCAAAAAGGTTTCGCCCTCTGATCTGGTCTGGGGATTTGTTGACAGGGTTGCAAGAGAATTTTATAAAACACACCCTGACCGTATCATTTCATGCGGGGCATATGCACAGTATAAAAATCCGCCAACTAAAGTAGATAAATTTACCCCTAATGTTGTTGTTTTGATTGCAAATGCCGGACGACCGTTGTTTGACGAGCCGGTCAGGTGGAATGAATATACAAATTGTGTTGAGGACTGGAATAGTAAGCTTGCCGAGAAAAGAATCATCCGTAGTGAAAACATCTATCATCATCGCAGCAAGCCGGTAGAGTTTCCTGTCATTCATCCTCGAAATGTAGTGAAAGATCTGAAATATCTCAATGATTTTTGCATTGCAGACATGGGTGAAAGAAGCTATGGAGGAGGAGGTCTGGATAACCCGGGGTGCGACCACCTGACCCTTTATGTGAATGCCCGTTTTGCGTGGGATGCTGACCAGAATATTGAAGAAGTGCTGGCTGAGTATTATGAAAAGTTCTACGGACCAGCGGCGAAAGAGATGAAAGAAGCTCTTGAGTTTGCTCAGGCAAAATACAGCCGTATTGACAAAAGCAGACCTGGAGGGAGATGTAACCCGAAGAATGTGCCACTTCCTACCAGAATCAAACTGCTTGAACTTCTGCATAAGGCAAAAGAAGCAGCAGGGGATACAATCTATGGTAAGCGGATAGATGTTCTCATCTCAGAACTTCCGGACCTTGAAAAATCCAGAGAAGAGTTGAAAGTTTTACAGGAAAAAGGCGATCCGCGTGATGATGCGCCGGTCATTGAGGCTCATAATTTGAAAGACACGGAAAACAGCAAAGCATATAAACTTCTGAGGACTACCCAAAAGCGTAACAAGCCGGACTTGGATACAACCTTTTCAGTTAAGTGGACTGAAAAATCACTCATTTTTGATATTAGATGTGAAGAGCCTGATATGGAAAGTATTAAAGTCGGCGAACACGTATGGGAAGGCGACAGCGTTGTGCTGCTTCTTGAAAGCCCGTATCACAGTTATTACCAGATTGAAGTTGACACTGATGGCAGAATATATGATGCTGACCGTGAAGGATTTGTAGTGCCTCAGTGGTATTCAATGGCAGACGTTGAAATAGAAAAGGGCAAGGATTACTGGACCACGAAAATCACACTGCCCATTGCTATTCTCGGAGAAGAAGGAGCGGAAGGTGACCCGATGAATTATGTGGTGTCCTCACGCATCAAACCGGGACAGGAATGGTTTTTCAATATTGGCAGACGCAGGCCGAGAGAAGGGAACCGTCATTCTTTGAAAAAAACTTATGTATTCCGCGCGGGGGGCAGCGGTGGAAGAAATATGCTGGCCCGTGATTGCTTTGCAAAACTTGTAATTAAATAAGTTAGGTTGTCATATCTAAATGAAGTATCAAGCATTTAAATCGACGACAAGGGAGGAATCATGAAAAGAATGATCACATGTTTGGTTTTGGCGATGTTGGTATCGTTCAATCTGTCGGCGGCGAATGAAAAACCGATGATTGTCAAGGACGGCAAGGCGAACGCGGAGATCGTGATCGCCGAGAAGCCGACGCGGATGCAGAATCTGGCGGCTAAGGAATTGCAAAAGTATCTCGGGAAGATCACCGGCGCGGAATTGCCGATCGTCTCCAAGCCGACGGGCGCGTATCCGGTGAAGGTCTACATCGGGGAGAGTGAGTTCACTAAGAAACTGGGTTTGAAAAACGACGACCTGACAAACGGCGGTTTTCTGATGAAATCCGGAAAGGACTGGCTGGCGTTGCTTGGCCGTGACGACGATTACTTCCGGGAAACGCCAGCGGACGGTGGTCCGATCTATCCGAAAAAACGTAGCGACCGGAAACGGGCGGTCGAGGCGTGGAGAAAGAAGTATGGAGACAAATGGGGCTCGCACTTGGGGTCCAGTTTCAAGGCATACCACGAGGGACTGGGGTTGTGGTCGCTCGACGAGCACGGCTCCTTGAACGCCGTCAACGAGTTCCTGCGCTCGCTCGGCGTGCGTTGGTACATGCCCGGTGACTTCGGCGAGGTGTGTCCGGCAATGACGTCCATTCCGCTGCCGAAGATCGACAAAATCGTGCGACCCGAGTTCGGCGTTCGCACCATGATGTTTTATTACAACGCCCCATTTATGGCCTCCGAGGACGAGTTCATGTGGCAATTGCGATTGGGATTTCACCCGAACCCGAAGGTGCGTTTCGGCCATGGACTCGCTTATGCGTTGAGCTCCGATGATAATCCCGAGTTCTACGCCCACTACGGCGACGAACGCGCCAACAAGAAGTCGTCTCGCCATCGCAAACCATGCCTCTCGTCGGAGGGACTTTTGTATTGCGCCGTCGAACGCGCCGGAATGATGGCTGACGACTTCGGTGTTGAAACGGTTTCAATGATGCCTACCGACGG
>JAGYMJ010000111.1 GCA_018400625.1 Planctomycetota bacterium | reverse complement strand
CGGCACAAGGCACGGTGGGGATGCCACGGGTACCACTGAGGACTTACGCTTCATCTTCGTTCATTATGCCGGGTTCCCCCCCCATCCAGCGTTTCTTTCATACCAAGATTTTAGACATTATGAGACACCCTTGCCTTCATTTTATGCCCTGAGACTCCATTTGTCAAAACAAAATAATAACCGAAGAAATAAAAGAAGAACATGGCGAAAAAGGAAAAAAGTTCCTGATCCTCACCTATCCTAAAAAATTTTATGTCCTGCTATTTTGGCCGTAATTATTTCAACAAAAGCTTCCAGACGTGTTTTGATCTGTCCGGAAAGACTGCCCGGTCGATCCTGCTCTATGGTGAGCACCGGTACCGACAGGGCGTCCCGCAGCATGACATCTTCTATACGCCGATAGCAAAAGCTTTGAACGTAATGAATAATCCCTTGCAGACCACGGCGCCGGATTTCTTCCTGAATATCTTTTAGCCGATACTCTAAATCGTAAGGATAAGTGTAGGCGGTATATTGGCGTGACAGGGAATTCGCCGTTTCCGGCATGGTGAACTGCCTTTGAGTCTCATTATAAATGATATGGCCGCCTTTGGATTCGATGAACTCATAGATTCCCGGTACGATCGGTGGCACGCCCACCATCCCCAGGTTGACTTGAGCTTCTATCGGCTGACGTTCTTTTGCTTTTTCCAAAAAACGGGAGGCCGCGCGTTCATAGCGTTCAATATCCAGGCAGAAATCACTGGCCGAGACCTGCCACAGGTGATTTTCTATCCCGTAAACCTTTTTCTGTTTCCAGGTTAGATCATCTATAGCCCGGGCTTTACTTCTGCCTGCATTCAACTTCTCCCTCCAGATTTCAGCATTTTCCCAATCCACACCAAGACGGCGGGCAAATTTACAGAGTTCCTCCGTCATTTCATTGTCGTTCGGCTGGTAGGGGAAGGCGAAGGGAATGCACTCCACGCCGTCAAATCGCAGTCTTTCAGCCAGGGCATGAGTATTACTGCAATCACCCTGGACCACGACGACCATTTTTTTGATGCCGTATTCATGGACAGCCGCATAAATGCCTTTCGTCCAGGCGCAACAGGTTCTTGGAAATCCACAGATTTCTGCCTTTCTTATCAACCCATCAGGAGATTCCGATGTCACGAGCAGGTTATTGACATCCAGGGGAAGCTTTCCGGCCGCGAATATCAGTTCAGCGGGGACCGTCGTCGTGATTCCTATTACAGAATCATCAATCAAATTTTCCGTCACAGGGGGTGGGAAGATAAATTTAGCCATAGCAGCACGCCTTAATAATCATGGACGTCTTCAAGCAAAGAGAAGCTTATCAGTTCCCTTTGCAGGACGGTCACCGATTTTCTGTTCATTCGAATGCCGAACTTCTTGGTGTCGATCAGATAACGCTCCGAAGATGTATTGGAAGAATGTTTGTCATGCACATCCGCATTTTTCAACACGACGGAGTTTTCCTGTACTGTCAGCAATTCGCCGACGTAGAGGAACGGTCCTTTCGTATCTAAAACGACGTTTTCTCCGCTATGTTTTTTGAGTTCATCCATAACACATACACTCTTTCTCCACTTGAGAAGCATAAACCGATCTTACGAGGGCGAAGAAATCACGATAGGCGTTTGTTCGGTAATCGGGGTAGGTCAGCTTCAAAGGTTCAAAATTATTTTTATGCCATTCCAGTGTGATTTCAGCGAAAATCCCCTCTCCGATATAGATACGATGAGAATAATTTTTGGTTGAAGCCAGGACGAGTTTGCTGTGTGATATATAGCCCGGGTCAAGATTTACCGCTCTGTTTCCGGATGATTTATCCGCGAATCTCGTCTCTTTTTCATTGGTCAGATTTTTAATTGCGGCCAACTCTCCCGGGTCGATCAGTTTACGGAAGCTGTAGATACGGCGTTTCAATCCTTCCCCCATCTCTTCAGTATAATAGTCGGTATAATCAAAATCCCATGTTTCACTTGTTAAGTCTACAGGGCCGAATTCATCCTGAAGTTCAACCTCCGCCCGCTCAAACCAACCGTCATCACGTGCCAGAGCAGGGCAGATTAACTTCACAGGTTCCGGACTTTGTTTTTTCGCCATTGAGTCACCTAAAGGGATTTGAGTATTTTCTGTACGGTCGGGATAAGCTTGTCTTCTTCAACATCCAACGTTTCTCCTGTTTTTCTGACCTGCAATTCATAAAGGCCTTTTTTTTCATATCCTCTGCCGATAATGACTTTGACGGGAAAACCCAGGAGGTCGGCGTCTTTGAATTTCGAACCGGGACGTTCTTCTCTGTCGTCCAGGATGGGGTCGATGCCGACGCTTAGTAATTGGTTGTAAACATGTTCCGCCGCCTCAAACAATTGCGTATTATCGGTATTGAGGCACAGAACAGCTACCTTCCAGGGCGCGATGCCGGGCGGCCAGACAAGCCCGTCGTTATCGGCAAAAGTTTCCACGGAGGCGGCGGCTATTCTGTTAATCCCGATACCGTAGCAGCCCATGATATAAGGCTTTTCATTACCTTTGCCGTCGAGAAAAGTCGCTCCGAGCGCATCACTGTATTTCGTTCCGAGCTGGAAGACATGCCCAATTTCTATACCGTGATGCATCTGCATTTTACCGTCACATTGGGGGCAAGGGTCGGAATCAGCCGCCACCCTTATATCCGCGATTCTGTCGGGCTTGAAGTCTTTTTGCGGGGTAACACCGGTCAGGTGTGTATCGGCTTTATTGGCGCCTGTAACGCCGTTGTGAACATTCATGACGCTCGAGTCAGCGATTATTTCCACATCTCCGGCCAGTCCTACCGGTCCGGCGAACCCCACAGGCGCTCCGGTAATTTTGTTGATCAAGGCGTCATTGGCGGGAGAAATGTCCGCACCTTCAAGCAGATTGGACAGCTTATTTTCATTCAGTTCGTGGTCGCCCCTGATCAGGACAGCCAGCGCGTGCCCGTCGGCTTCATAGAGTAATGTTTTAATGAGGCTGGAGGGGGGTACATTCAAGAATGCACTCACTTCTTCGATCGTTTGAGCATTGGGGGTCGGCGTCTCTCTCAATTCAGGATCAGGAGAGTCTTTGGGGTCTTGCGGCGGGGGGGGGCCGAGTTCGGCTTTTTCGATATTCGCCGCATAACCACAATCGCTGCATTCGACATATTTATCATCACCGATATCGCTTTGAACCATAAATTCTTGAGAGCGGGAGCCGCCCATAGCTCCGGACTCGGCTTCAACAATCACGTATTCCAGGCCGCACCGGTCAAATATACGGCAATAGGCATCATACATCGCATCATAACTTTTTTGCAATCCTTCCTGGGAACTGTCAAAGCTGTAGGCGTCTTTCATCAAAAACTCGCGCGTTCTGAGCACACCGAAGCGCGGACGCACCTCATCGCGGAACTTGGTCTGTATTTGATAGAGATTTATCGGGAGCTGTTTATAGCTGGAAAGATTATCCCGCACAAGAGAGGTGATAACCTCTTCATGGGTCGGCGCCAGAATGCCCTTTCTGTTATGTCGATCGGTAAAGCGGATCAGGTCTTCACCGAAGGCTTCCAATCTGCCGCTTTCTTTAAGCAGTTCGATCGGCCAGATAGCCGGCATCAGGACTTCGGCGGCTCCGGCCCGGTCCATTTCCTCGCGAACTATAGCAATGATTTTATTGATGATTCTGAAACCGGCCGGCAGGTAGGTATAAGCGCCGCTGCCAAGTTTTCTGATAAGCCCCGCTCTGAGCATCAGGACATGACTTTTGGCTTCCGCCTCGGCGGGTACTTCCTTCAGCGTGGGTATAAGTGAGTTACTCCATTTCATATTGATATCTCTAAGATGGATTTATAGATGGTAGAATAGGGAATCAGTCCTGCGGGATAACCTCAAAAGGAATTTCCTGCGTCGGCTCTTCCCCGGTAGGTTCTTGCTCTACGGGTTCTTCCTCAGTGGGTTCCTCCTCAGTGGGTTCTTCCTCGACAGGTTCTTGCTCGAGAGGTTGTTCCTGCATAAAATCTTCGGGGACAATCTCAGGGCTCACCTCCCGCATCATTTCTTCTTTTTCATCTTCATCTTCTTCCGGCTCCGGTGGCGTTGGGGGGGGCGGAGGAGAGAGCAGCTCTTCGCCTCTTGCAAGTGTTTTTACACGGAATTGAGCCATGCGATGGTAATCGGCACTGCGTGGCATATCTCCGGCAAGCTCCATTGCTTTTTCATAAGCCGCAACGGCTCCGTCGCGATCACCCGCAAACTCTCTGCTTCTGCCCACGGCAACCCAATCGGGAGCAGAGCCACGGTTGTCTTCGGCGGCCAACAGATAGATTTGGGCCGCTTGCTCGTAATCTTCCATATGTTCAAAAGCCGTAGCGAGATTGGGCAGCGCCAGGGAATAGACATAGTGTCCTTCATATTCGTTTATAATGCGTTTGAATGCATCAGCCGCGGTTTGTGGTTCACCCAACTCAAGATGTGCGCCCCCAAGCCTCAAAAGAACCCAGGGGGTGGCTCTGGTCGTCCATCGATCGGCGAGCAGTTGTTGGCACTCGGAAACTATAGTCCGGAGCGCCTCCAGTTGTTGGTTTTCGTCCATAGAAGGATCCACATCCGGCAAAGCGGCGAGTGAATTCCAGGTGGTTTCAAACTCGGTATTTCTTCTGCCGACATAGCTTTGATAGCCCACAGCCGAGATGACAATCAGGGCCAGCACCAAAGCGACGGGGCGCCAGTATTTATTAAAATACGTGGAGAAAGATGACGATATACCCTGAAAAAGATCATCACTTGTATGACTATGCCGTGTTTTTTGATGTGTATTCATTGATATTATTCCTGATAGATTAAGAGATTAAGATAATGGCAGCGCTCAAAACGTTTTAATGCAATCGCGTATTCAGCATTTTTTTTGCCTTCTCGACATCTTTGCTGATTTGTTTTGCAAGATCATCAATTTTAGCAAAATTTTTCTGTTCCCTTATTACTTCGAAAAACTGAACTTCCAACTCTTTTCCATACAGATCAAGCTTTGCATCGATAATATAAATTTCGACAACCACTTTATCGGCGTCGAGGCCGTGTACCGTCGTGCGCTTGCCGACGCTGATGGCGGCGTCATAGATATCTTCTTCAATGCAGGCACGGCCCGCATAAACCCCCTCTTTGGGCAGCAATTCGTTCTCAGGTTGCAGGTTCGCGGTAGGGAATCCTATGTCGGTTCCCATAGAGTCTCCATGAACAACCTTACCGACGATCGAGTAGGGACGCCCCAGCAGGTGCGAAGTGCGCACGAGATCGCCTTCTTTTAGAGCCGTTCTTATGGCAGTGCTTGATACTATTTCCCCACCGATCCGCACAGGGGGGATTGTTCTCGCATGGATCCCCATATCTCTGCAAAGCTCGACACCGCCGCGTTTATCTTGCCCAAAACAGCCATCAAAGCCCAGCAACACCCTCTTAACCTTCATATCTGTCTTAAACAGGCGGTTGGCAAATTCTTTTGCACTGAGAGAGGCGATTTGTGGCGTAAATTGCATAATGACGGTCACATCAATTCCCAACTTCGCAAAGATTTTCAGTCGGTGTTCAAGCGAGGTTATAAAGCCTGGATTGGACCCATCGCCCACCACCTCCTGAACAGACCGGTCGAATGTCACTACGACCGCTTCGGCGTTGATTTTTTCCGCCTCGGAAACAAGCTCGAATAAGAGCCGGCGATGTCCCGAGTGAACTCCATCAAATACGCCTATCGTTGCAACGCAACCGGTAGGAAACTCATCTTCATCATTTTGTTTCGGCCAATATATAACTTTCATTTCAGAGTTGTAATTAAATTAGCGCAGTTGTGAGGGCAGGGGAAAATCTTCCCGTAAGGAAAGCAGCCACTGCCAGAGTGCGGATTGAGAATCCGAAAAATCCTCCAGGCTAATATCCTGGCCCTGCATAGCTGCGATCATTACCTGAAATTGCTTTTGCCAATCTCTTTGCTCACGCTGTTGTTTCCACATTTCAAAATTCTCAGGGGAGGCCGATTTTCCCTGCAATTTTTTGACAACAAAAGAGGCCGGCGGTTGGTAGGTATCCTTTATCACGGCCAACTCCCCTTCAGCCATTTCAAGGGCTTTCTCAACGATATTTTCTCTCCGCGCGCCGTCAATAACAGGCCTGTCCAGCGATACCAACCCCGCGCTTTCATGCACAAGATAATGGAGAGTTTCTTCATCATTTTCTTCTTTTTCGGTGCCCTCACTGTCATTTTCATCGGTTGAATCCTCGTCATCGGTTTCTCCATCGTTTTCTTCGCCTTGCACCTTGCCAAACTCGCCTGCAAGTCGCTCGTCAGCCTCTCTGACCGCATTTTCCAAACCTTTTTCCCCGGCGAGTTGTTTCAAATATTCTGCAAATTCGGTGGCCTTTCCAAGGCTGAGGTGGGCGGCAAGGTCTTTACGCACCTCCTTTTCCACTGTTTCAAAAGGTTCCGGCGCCGGCTCGAAACGTTCGAGAAGCTGGATGATAAGCGGTTTTTCGGCATTATCGACAGTTTCAGGGAACCCTGCATCAAGACGTTCATCGAATAATAACGAAGCAATTTCCGGCCCGTCCGTTATGTCTTGTTCTACAGTTTCACGGCAAAGCTGTTCCGTCCCATCATCGGTCTGCGCCAACTCATAGATCAAACCATGTCTCCCCGCCACTTGCTGTAAAGGAAAGGGGTTGCCCGGCTGCACAAAAATACTATCGAGTTCTTCCAATGCGGCCTCAACGGATTGCTGTGCATTTTCTTCGACTTTCTGCGCGGTGATTATTTCTTTGATATCATCGCGCACCTCATCCAGGGGCTTATATTGAATTTCTTCCTCTTTATCATTTTTTCTATCTGTTTGCTCATCATTCGGATCGGGATATTCGGCATCGATCTCGTCAGCAGCCTCAGCTTCGTCGTTATCGTCGGGAATGTCCTCCTGCATATCACCGTTCTCCGGCTCATTTTCCTTTAATTCTTCGCCATCATCGTGGTTCTGTTCCTGCTCCTGAAGATGATCTTGATCGGCGTCAATATCTGCTTCAGGTTCTATCCCATCCAGATTCTCCGTTTCGTCATTTTCCTTCTCCTTCTCCTTCTCCTTCTCCTCCTCCTCTTCAATGATATAATCTTCTTTATGCTCTTCATAATAATCTTTGATCTCATCTTCCGTAACGGTTATTTCAGCTTCGATAGCTTCGAGATCGGGATAAGCATATTCGAATTTCACTCTTTCCGGTGCAAGGTACCCGAAGACACCGGCTTCAGGTTCAGGGTATTGGTCTTTCCTCTCTTCATAAAATTCATAAACCTGATCATCATCCACTTCGATTCCGTCAATAAATATATCCGGATCTATTTTCACATATTCCATATCGACTTCATGTTTTTCATAGGCATATTCCATCCACAACTGGGGTTGGCGGGCCTCGTAAGACCCTTGTTTCAATTCGGTCAACTGCACGATCCCCATCCAATTATTGACGGCATTGTAGGTCGTGCGGTCACGCATATGTTGGGGAAACTGTTCCATTATTTCATTCACCTGGGTCTGAAAAACATGGATATCGGCTTCATCCACTTTGAAAGTAAGAACGAGATAGCGCCAGATAGCCTCTGTGGAGATTCGGGGGGCGAATTCTTCATCTTCCCCTTCCATTTCAGGCGAAAAAATATATCGCTGGAGCAGAGGATTGTATTGCATTAACCCTGATCGGTGAAGCAAATCCAGTTCATGGGCGGCGCTATCGAACATTTGCGGTGTGACAGACCTGTCAAGTATTTCTCCGTATCCGCTTACCCTATCGGTTGCAAAGTGGCGCAAAGCGGGCAAAATGCCCCAGCTAAACATAAGAAAACCAACAAGCACAACCATCAAAATCCTTTTATTTTTCCGAAACCATGGCATTACCATAGCAAATTAGACCTCAATTAAAAACAAGATTTCCAGTAAATATTCAGTGAAACACGTTACCCTCGGGCTTGTCCCGGTGGGGGCGGTATTTTTGCACTACAAATGACCCCGCCCCAAACCGGCCTCGCCCGCCGCGTTTCTGCGCAGGGGCGAAGTAAAGTTATATTCGTAAGCTTTTATGCAAGTGAAAAATTTATCTTTTAATGGCTTATCCCGCTCCCCGGGCAGAAACGCGGCGGGCGAGGCCGGGGGTTGTCAAAGTTATTGTAGTGCATAAATACCGCTCCACCGGGACAAGCCCGACGGTAGGAACCGCCAATCAACGTCCTTCAAAGAAAACTTACTGTCTCACTGAGGACTTACAGATTATTAACCAAAATAGTATAACACAAACTTGGGCACCATTTCACTTGAACTCAAAAACCATCGTCAGAAAACCATGACAGGATGGAACATCGACATCATTTCAGGCTCTTCGTCAACTTTATAGATAGATCAAAGCTTTTGATAGGGATGGAACATTTGCAGGTACAGGTCCTGAGCATACCTATCAG
>JAGYMJ010000110.1 GCA_018400625.1 Planctomycetota bacterium | reverse complement strand
CCAGGTCCCGACATCAACGATCGCATGTTCAAAGGAGGGTAAAAGCTTACCTATAGTCTGCCGGCGGGGGGCTTTTTCATCATTGACCGAAACCACCGGTGAGCATTCAGTAATACCATAGCCTTCAAGAATAACGGCATCGGGGCAGCGCTCACTGATCGTATCGTAGGTGCTTTCAGGACACTCTTCCGCGCCTGAAACGGCAAGCCGTAAGCTGGACAAGGACGCGGGTGCAGGCGCTTTGAGAATCCCCTCCAGGAAAGTAGGGGTGCCTACAAGCAAATTCACCCCATAGGTGTCGATAATCTGACCAAGAGTGCCGCCGTCCGTCGGATCAGGATAATACACCGTTCGCACGCCCGTGCAGAGCGGTAATATCAATGTGACGGTCAGCCCGAAGGAATGAAATGGTGGAAGCATGCCAAGCAAGCAGTCATCGGGCCTGATGGTCATCACTTGAGTAATATCCTGAATATTATTCAGAATATTCTTATGCGTTAAAGGCACGGCTTTAGGGAAGCTCTCCGATCCGCTGGTAAAAAGTATGACCGCTTCACTTCCCGGATCCGGAAGCGAACTTGTAAGCTTTTGAGGGTTGAAAATTGCACGCAGCATTGCCACAATCTTATCGCTTTTACCTATTTTCTTCCGCAGCTCGGACAGGAAAATGAAATATTCAGACAGCGTTGAAACATCTATATCATAGTGGTGTTTCAAACGGTCGGTCAGCGCTTTAGCCGTTAATATTTTTTCGACTTCCGCCACTTTCAGGCAATGTTTCAGACCCCTGGCACCAAGTGTCCAGTTGAGCATCACAGGAGTTTTACCGGCAAAGAGGGTGGCCATATAGACGACTCCCGCCCCCGCCGTTGCGGGCAGCATGATACCCACTCTTTTGCCCGGCAGGTTTTCAATAGGGGTTTTCAGCGCAAAGATTGCGGTCAGCATTCGGCGATATTTCAGCACACCGGAGACCTGATCGGCCACAATAGGCGCTCCGGAGGCTTTTTTAGCCGCATCGACGAAAGCTTGATTTATCGTGCCCGCAGCGGAAAAACAGATGCTTGCGGGCTCGGCATATGGTTTTGGGGTTGCTGCGCTTTGTTGACTTGTCCCGCAAGAGTCCCCTTTTGGGGCCGCCAACCTGTGACCATAACGCTCATGCCATTTCCACCATTTTGCGCCCGGAACGCGGATTTCAGCGGGTTCACCGGCCGGCGCCCGGCCCGAAGCCACGAGCATAAGATCACCAACGGTTTGAACTGTTTCAGCATCGCCACCGGTGCGTCCCCATTCCAAGGCAACCCAGGCGAGCAATTCCGCACGCCCTATGCTGTCAATACCAAGGTCTTTGCCCAGGTATTGCCCGGACTCAATATCTTTAACACCGCTGATCTCCCGAAGGTGCGCTTTCACTCTCTGTTCGGTATCGGGCGGCACTTTTGATTTTTGTTTTTTTTCTCGCTGGCCGATATCCGGTTCCGGCAGCTCCCGGCGTCCCCCTCTTTCCCAGAGGGTATAAGGCACGTAAATCGGCGGATGCCGGGTTACATTGTAAAAATTCTCAAGAAAACTATTGAACTCCTCCCGATCCGCATTAACGGGCAAGTCTTCATCTTCAACAAACTCGATAGTGATATTTCTGCGGGGGCCGAAAAAAAAGAAATTCAGTAAGATGTTTTTGACGGACTTCTTAACTCTATGCCCGATGCGGGGAGCGTGTCCGTGCGCCCAACTGAAACTGCTTCCCCAAAGCCCTGTAATCCTCACCAGCACCGCACGCGCTCCGGGCGATTTCTGAAGTACGGTATAGGCCGCGCTGTTTCCCCGTAAATTTTCTTTCCCGTTCCTGTAAGCATGGCCAGAAGGATAGAGTAAAAAATTTTCCCCTTTTTTGAGTTCTGAAACCGTGGTTTGAATATGTTTTTCAACGGTCCGGCGGGCCCTGTCCGGATCGCGCCCTACAGCCGGAAAAGGCAAAACACCTAAACGTCCGGCCAACCTCCCGATGACAGGCCGGTCGATCTGGTGTTCAACAGCCCAGGCTCTCGGCCTGAACTTTCCATAAAGCAGTGCAAGTAAGATGATAGGATCGATCAAAGCCGGATGGTTGGGAAGAAATACTATTCCCCTTCTCCCTTTGGTCCTGACCGCTTTCAACCCCTTGACCTCGATTCGGTAGCGCAGGCCGAGCAGAAAACGCACACCAAAAGCCAGAATACGGTTAAGAACATTTATTTTCATGGTGACGTGTCCTCCATGTTAATCCCCAAACAATCCCGAGGCTGATTAACGCCAGCAGGGAAAAGGCTGTCGTCGGTTTCACCAATACAAGTATGCCCCAGCCGGCGGGGCCCGATAAAAGTATCCCTGAAAACACGGAAAAATTGCAAGCGGCGATCACCGCACCACGCTTTTCGGGCGCCGGACGCAACTGGACAAATGCCTGGGACGGTATAACCATCAGCCCCCCTATTATACCCGCCAGAGCGAGCATAAACAGAATGAGAGAGAGGTGAACAAAGTTCGGCAAGGGCAGAACAGGAACGGCGGCGATTGCGCAAAACACGGTAGAGATCGCAATAGCCAGCGGCATCATAAGTGAGTGCCAGTTAATTTTTTTAACAACCACACTGCTGATAAGGCCCCCGATCGCTATACCGGACATAGCGGCAAATATCATCCCGCTTGTCATCGCTTCGCCCCGTCCGTATTGTTCAATACCCATTTCATTCACGATAAGAATTTTAACGGCGCCGAGAAAAAAAACTAACGTCACCATCCCTATAGCAAGTGTTAAAAAAGGATCGTGTCTGATTTGCCAGAGGTCTTTTACTGTCTTCAGCCCCCCCGTCCAGGGGAATGAAGCACCAGGGTCAGCGGCATTTCGGTGGGGCACATAAAAAGAAACGCCCAGCCCTGCAATCGCCACCAAAAGAATAACAGCGCCGACAATAATCCTGCCCGATTCAATCCCCATCATAGCCCCCCAGCCGGCATCAAGTGCAAACCCTGCACAGGCCACCCCCAGAAGGATAGTGCCCGTGGCCGCCACCCTCAATTTGGCATTGGCGGCGTTCACATAATGCGACGGGAAAAGTTCCGGTAAAGAACCGTTCAGTGCGGGGTTAAAAATGGCCGACTGGGTCCCCATCAGGCATACCATAGCAAGCATCAGCGCCCAGCTTCCCAATATTACGCCAAAGGCACCGCAGATCATGGCCATAAGCTCCAGCGATTTGGCGCCGATTACGACATATCGTTTTGGATAGCGGTCGGCAAGCCATCCGGCCGGAGCAGAAAACAGCAGATACGGCAGGGCAAAGAGAGCCATTGCTGCGCCCGGATACCAGTTTTCGCCCGCTACAACGGCCAGCAGCAAAGTAGCCTGCCTGAAGAAATTATCGTTAAACACCCCCATACCATAACACGCCGCCATGGCCGCAAATTTGCCGTTGGCCTGTTTTATATGTTTTGTATCTCTTGCCGATAATTCTTTTGTGAATGACATGTTCGATGCAAAATAACACATCAAAGCGGTTAAGTCAATAGAAATCGAGCCGCTCATCGGCTTAAAACTATCCGAGCTATCTTTGGACTGCCGAAATGACATGACCAACATCGGCCCTCTGTTCTGCTGCCGTCCACCGCTTTTCTAAGCCCTATGCTCTCCGCACCATGCCCTAATGCTTAGGTGCATAACTAAGGATAATCTTTTTTGGTAAGTCCTCAGTAAACCCCGTGGC
>JAGYMJ010000109.1 GCA_018400625.1 Planctomycetota bacterium | reverse complement strand
GCACAGGGCACGGTGGTGATGTTACGGGGTTCACTGAGGACTTACCACTGAGGATTACCCAATATGGCTTAATTGTACTTATGTGAAAACCATCCCGGCATATCCCACGACATAATCGCCCCGTCCGTTAGGAGAGTCCGCACTTGAAGCTCTGCTGATCAATTCCCCCTTCTCACCCCCTCTTGCTTTCACGGTTTCCATCATCACGGAAGCGGGTAAGACACCACACATGGTTATATTTTTATCCCTGCAAACCTTCATCAAACCGGTGGCGTCCAATTTTTCCATACTCTTTATTGCCAACGGATCATTTTTCTTTACTTTTTCCAACGCATTCGGCCCCTGTTCATGCGACATATCACTGCTGGCGACAACAAGAGCGTTTTCGGCCCCCACTTTTTCAAGGCAAGCGGCTATATCTTGACCCAATTGGGTAAAAGATATTTCGGAAGCGCTTGCAGCAACGCATAATACACATATCTGTATGTTGGGGCGATGATACTGCAAAAAAGGTAAAATGACTTCTCCGGCATGCTCGGGGATATGCGCCTCGTTATTCTCGGTGACCAAGTCCAGTCTGCCCAATTCAGAATTCAGTTCCTCTTGCAGAGTGACTTCCCCAAGGGGTGTCATCCAATTGTTTCCCGCCCAAAGCGAAAAAGGCGGACTATAGTAATGATGGCTCGGATTTAATATTAATGCGACCGGAGGGATTTGGATGTTGGCAAACACGGCGCCCGCCACTTTGCCGGAAAAAACATATCCGGCATGAGGGGATAGGGCCCCTTTGGCAGGAACCTTTTCTTCTATATCGGGCGTACACTCTGCAATACTTTCACGTAACTCTTTTTCCCCGGAGGGATAAAATTGCCCTGCAAAGGTCGGTTTGCGGATCATATTTGATTTCTCCCATTAACCAAGTTCATGAGTATATATTCAGTGAAGTGCGCAATTTTCTCTCCACCGTGCCCTGTGCCGGAGGGGGAACAACGTGGTTCATTGGATACTTACGTTCATTGAGATAAGATCAAAGGTCCTGTAAACCCTTTGGACGTCCTAAAATTTCAGACATCACTACAGCTTTTTGCAGTTCCGTTCGCCCTAAATCCGTCCAACGTGACAGATCATAGGTTCTGTGTTTTTGTTCCGTGGAGGGTTTTGGCAAGGTCGGCTGTCGGGATTTTTGTTTTTGGTTTAACTGATGATCGGCGGATGATTTTTTTGCCTTTTTAGCGCGATCTTCTTTTTTCTTTTTTGCAGATTCGGCGGCGCGTTGATGCCGCTGATGTTCCTGGTTCAGCCTGTTTTGATAAGAGGTCGTACCTGTTTTTACGGCATCGGCGGTCCTTTTTGATGAATTTGATTGAGGAACCGACGGGGAGACTTGCCCTGTTTGTGCCTGTTCAGTTCGACTTTTCACTTCATTGAGAAATTCCCTTATTTTATCTTGTGGCGCGTTATATTCCTGCTGGTCGGCTTCTATGGGTTCCTCTTCCGTCCTCTTTTCAGTTCCCTGGCCTGCAATCTTCTTAATGATAAAATTAACAAGGAAAATTAAGCCAAAGATAACCAGAATCACAATATCTTCCATAACTTCTCCACCCCCGATTAATTAAAACCAATAATCCGGCAAAGCCTCCTTTTCTGCATTGAACAAATCTTCTATACACGCATCTACATCTTCTATGTTATTACAAATCGGATCACATAACAAGGCTCTTCGCAAGATCGACCGGCTTCCGGTCACGGCCGCTTCGGCGGTTAATTCATGCGTATCAAGGACCTGATACTGCATTCCTCTGAGTCCCGACGGCATGGGGCCGATGGGGTGTGGCCTGGGCCCCTGCATATCAAGGTCACATTTCAATTCCAAATAAGCGTCATCGGGCAGATTAGATATGGCCCCGTTGTTGAGGGTGTTCACATAAAAACGTTTTCCCCTATCGCCCCACATGGACTCTATAATATCCGTGGCATGATCGTTTTTCACATTTTCCAGAAACTCGGTGACAGTTCTTTCGCCGCATGCATATTCCCGCGTTTTAGCCCAGGCTTTTTTCATTCTTTCCGCTCTTACATCCGCATCGAAAAGATTTGATGAACGTTTAATTTTCAGAAAATC
>JAGYMJ010000108.1 GCA_018400625.1 Planctomycetota bacterium | reverse complement strand
GAGTGCAAAAAATACTGTATCGTAAAAGGGCAAGAGCCGGAAAAGCGGGACGTGCGGATGAACGGCGAAGTTTAGGGTGTTGGCGCCTCGTAGTGCTTAATCATCGTCCCACCGGCACAGGGCACGGTAGTGATCAAGTGAGACGCCCTTTACTGAATATTTACGGTTGTCTGACTTTTCCCATCCTCCGGGGCACTCTATCCTAATGCACCGGTGAACCGCCGCAATTGCAGTTCCAGGTGTGCAGCGGTTTCGGGATGGGTCGCAATAACATTGTTTTGTTCCCCCGGATCTGACGGCAGATGGAATAACTCAGACTGTCTGCTTCCGTCAACCGGCAGCAGATATGCCCACTCTTCATTGCAAGCATACCACTCACGATTATGATGCCCGCCAAAAGCAAAATCACGGACATGGTCAACCTTCCCTTCAATCAGTGGCATAAGGTCACATCCTTTTAGAGGCTGCCTCGTGTTACCGGCAGGCAAATCTTCTGCAATTCTGTTATCATACTCCCCTGCCGGATCAATTTTTATACCAAGCATTTTCAACAGCGTAGGCATCATATCAACGGTTTGTACGAGCGCATCTATGTCCTGCCCCGCGGGAATAATATCCGGATGGCGCATAATCCAGGGGATATGAATAAGTTCTTCATAATTGTAAGGACGTGCTTTTCGTATGTAGCCATGATCAGCAAAAGGTTCGCCGTGATCTGAGGTGTGCACAATCAGCGTATTGTCATCGATATTGAGTTCGCGTATGCGATCCAATAAAAAGCCCATCCACTTATCGACAAAACTTACCTCGCCCGCATACAAATTTTTCGTATGCTGTATTTCCGCGGGCGTCATGTAGTTCTCTACCTCCCCCGGCACCGGATCGACCAAATCAGATCCTGTGTAATGCGAATCCGTATACATGCGGTTGTAGGGGCTCGGCGGATCCCATGGTTCATGTGGATCAAACAAATCGACCCACAAAAACAATCTGTCCTTTCTCTGTACTGTAGTATTCTCCAGCCAACGAATCGCTTCTTTGATCACACGCGGTGCGCAATAATCTTCCTCACTTTTCAGCGCTGTACAATTCTTCAGATACTGCTCGTATCTGGCACGCCACAGTTTTTTGTCTTCCTGTCCCAGGTCTCTTCTCATGCGGTGGACTGGAGAGGAAGCGAGAGAAACGCGGATGTCCGGATCGACGATCCACGGGTCATATTCCTGACCGCGCACAAAAATGGATGTATCGAAGCCGCGACCGCAGTTGTAGGTCGGTTTATGCATGTGATACACATCCGTAATCAGAGCAGATGTGTATCCCTGATCCCAGAGTACTTCAGCGAGCAGATCGTCACTTTGGGTAAAGGGCTGCCACCCGGCATGATGGAAATGGTATTGGCCCGTCCACCAACTGCGACGCGTCGGCAGTGTAGCTAAGTTTTCACTGTAGGCACGGCCGAATTTTACACCTTCCTCGGCTAATCGGTCGATATTGGGTGTTTGGACGTGAGAACCATAACAACCGACATGATCAATTCTAAGGCTATCGGTAACAATGACAATAATATTCATTTTTTTCTCGTGGTCGGGTCGACTGACGACACGGATGATTCCTTTGAGCCGGCAAAATTATTTCTTATTCCACTTCCCAATAAGCTGGATTGCGTGACGCCTGCCGCAGTACGCGCATCATGTTACCTCCAAGGATATTACGGATGTCTTCATCCGAATAGCCCCGTTGTACCAATCCGACGGTAATCATCGGCCAGTTTGTCCAATCGGTACTTTGCAGTTTTTCCGGCTTGTTGAACTTGGCCATCTGCTCGCTGTGTTCAGGCGGCCATAACGATTCCCAGCGTGCCGGGCTCTTCTTTGGCAGGGGCGGAACTTTTTCGTCGGCCTCTCTCGTTTGTTTCGGTGCATAAGCACGATCAGTCCCGATACTTATGCCGTCACAACCGAACTTCTCAGACAGGTAGTCAATATGGTCAAGCAAAGCGATGATGTCGCCACTTCCTCCCAGAAAGGCAGGAACGTTGGTGATTCCCATAACGCCGCCCGTATCCAGCACGGCCTTAATAACGTTGTCCGGTTTGCACCGAACATGATGCTGCAGTTCCCATACGGCTGAATGGCTCACAACGACGGGCTGATCTGAAATCCTGGCGGCATCTATACAGCTCTGCCAGCCGGTATGGGCGAGATCAATCAATATTCCATGACGGTTCATTTCTCCAATCACAGCACGTCCAAAATCGCTGACGCCCGCGTTGTCGGGCTCTCCGCATCCGTCAGCCATGGGATTGCGACGGTTATAGGTGAAATGCATCATCCTCACTCCAAGCTGCGCAAAGAGGCGAATATAATCCATCTCGCTGCGCACATCCAGCTTGTCCCCGGCTAAAGGAACACCGTTTAGGGCCATACAAACGCAGCGTTTACCTGAATCATGCGCATCTTGAATATTCTCTGCGGTGAGAGCCCGGCAAAGAAAATCGGGCATGATATCCGTCAAACAGATATGACGTGACAGACGCTGGAGCAGGCGCATGGGATCATTGCCCTCTTCACCAGCGTTTTGGAAGGTGCAGGTAACGCCGGATGCTTCCCAGGCCTCCCTGTAGAGTTCCGTTAGATTTTCATCCAAAGCCCATTTTAAGCTGCTCATATCAGAATAAGTGCCCTTGTATTCTCTGATGCCGGCGCCTTCATCATGCAGTCGCTGCATAACGCCGGCATCCACAGGTGCCCGCAATCCCAGACAATAGGTTTCAATGACTAAAGCATCTTCGTGGAGTTTCAAACCATACTCAATCTGTTTTGGGGAAGGTTTTAAGATATCGATCGCCAATTCGCGTTTCCTGTTTATTGCTTCATCCCTGAACTTTTTCAAAATAGAGTCTCCATTGAATTGATATTTATCAACAGCGCTAACGGGCGCTTTGAGAAAAGATGAATAGACTGTCTTGATTTCGCAAAATCAAACCCCCCACGCCGATATTTTATTCATTATTTTCCGGTGCGGCAGCGACATCTTCCGGCGGCAGGTCCGACGGAACGGGATCATAACGTGGATGATCAACATTCGGAACGCGGAGCCCCCCCGTATTGTAGATCGACGGTGGGCTATCGCACTCAAGCGCGAGAACACCGCCGAAAGGCTGGGGCGGATGAGAGGGCAATCCACTGAACTGAAGGCGCCGCCCTTCCTGCGATAAGGTGATCTCAACGTCGCTGCCGAGCAGGCGGCACTTCTTCGCGTTCTGTTCCAGACCGGCAAGCACAAAATTTTCGCCGGGCCAATTATGCAGATGCAGATACAGAGTGTTTTTGCGTGTCGTGAACCTGCCGTTATGCATAAAATCACCGCGCTGGTTATCGCGTTTCTGATAGTTAAAACCGAAAGGCTCCATCTCCCTGAAAGCTTCGTCATTGACTTCAAGCCATTGACCAACCTCCTCAAGGGAGCGTCGGCTTGGTTCGGGGATATTGCCTTGACCATCAGGCCCGACATTAAACAAAAGGTTGCCGTTGCCGCGTGCGACCTGAGTCAACAGGTCGATAATCTGACATGTGGGCTTAAACTGTTTATCGCCTTCATGATAGCCCCAATTGCGGTTATGCGTCATGCATGCTTCCCACGGACGCCAGGGAGAGGGAGGAGTGATATGCTGTTCGGGGGTTGAAAAATCACCCTCCAGACCGTTCCGTCCGTTGATCAATATATGGGGCTGAATACGGCGTACCATTTCATTCATCTCTTCCGCGCGCCAGCCTGTGGCGCTGAACGGCCAGTGGCCGTCATACCATAGACAGTCTATGGGGTTGAATTTCCGGACCAGCTCTTCTATACGTGCATGCGCAAAATCGACAAATTCTTTGTAAGCGCTGGCATCCTCCAGAGCATCGACGCCGTCAGGCGAAGTGGTCCAATGATTGAGAGAATGATAGAGATGGATGCGCATATCATGCTCCCGGCATGCTTCCACCACTTCCTCAATGAGATCGCGCCCGCAGGCCGAATTAACGGTATTGAAAGGATTGACCCGGGAGTCATAGAGAGCAAACCCATCGTGGTGCATCGTGGTGAATGTCAGATATTTTGCGCCCGAACGTTTAACCAATTTGACCAGTTCTTCGGCGTTAAACTTTTCAGCAGTAAATTGATCGGCCAATCGGCGATACTCATCTACAGGTATTAACTCTTTGTTCAATACCCATTCCCCGCGTCCGATGAGCGAATACAGTCCGTAATGTACGAAAATCCCGAAACGCGCTTCAATAAATTCTTCCATGTTTTCGTCAAACGACTTCATATTGTTTTCTCCAATGAAACAAATGGACTCAAATGTAAATATTCAGCGAACCACGTCTCCCCGGGAACGCGGACATCTTGGCCGGCTTTTGGCGGCATGCGGGCAGGATGCCCGCGTTCCCGGCAACGGCAAACGACGATTTCAGTGCTCGCTCATGCAAAATGATACGTGGTTCACTGAGGACTTACTAATAATCTTCATTCCACCGGCACAGAGCACGGTGGAGATGTCACGGTGTTTACTGAAGACTTGTTGCTTCTGAGAAAAGTCCAACCGCATTATTCATGCATCGATAGTATAAACGATAGGGTTCACGTTCTCAAACAACATCTGCCCGACCATGAGTCCGATCAAGGAAAATTGAATACAGGTGGGGGAACGGACTATAAAGCATT
>JAGYMJ010000107.1 GCA_018400625.1 Planctomycetota bacterium | reverse complement strand
CTGGCATGTTTCTCCTCAATGAATGTCTCCAAATTGGAGAGTGCTTCCTGGGTAACAGTCCCTATATCCACAGCCTGAAACGGCCGGCCCTTTGTCGTGACCCGTGAATAGTTCAGGAGGGAGTCAATGAGCGTTCTCATTCGCGCTGAAGCTGTCACCATCCGGTCAAGGTAGTCGGCGGAATCTGAAGGGAGCATATCTCTCAATTGGTTCTTAAGAAGGCCTCCAAAGACCTGGATTTTACGAAGGGGCTCTTGAAGATCGTGAGAGGCGACGTAAGCAAACTCCTCCAGTTCCTGATTTCTCTGCTCCAGTTCTTTGATATAACTGTTGCCCCTATCTTCAGCCTCTTTCCGCTCTGTGACATCCACAAGGATCAGGATGAGGCACTCCACTTCATCACCTTGGGTGTCTTTGACGGAGATAAGACTCCAGTCCCAGTAAGTTACGTTCAACTCGGCTTTTTCAATATATTCAAACGTTTTGGCGAAAGCGTGATAGGATTTTCCTGTTTCCAGCACCATTTGGAAAATGGCCTCGGTTTCCTTATGCGGGTACAACTGAAAGTGGTTTTTACCAATAAAAAAATTAGTAGACCGTCCAAATACGTTTGCATAAGCCTTGTTGACTTTGAGGTAATTGAAGTTTCTATCAAAATAGGCTATCAGATTATCGGTGTCAGAGAAAACGGAATCAGGAAACTCATCCTTTCTGTCTGAAAGCTTTTCTTCCAATGATGGTATGTTGTTCTTTCTGCTCATCAACAAAATGTTTCCTTCTTATTCCAGTTTGAACCTCTTGAGTTTCGATCGGCGGACGAGAAAGTCACCTTAACCATGCGTCCGTTTTTACTGGATCACTGCATACTATAATAATGAACCCCGTAGCCCGAGTCGGCGGCTCGACTCAAAGACGGCGCCAAACCTCTCTTTCCTTTTGCAAATACGTAAAATGTTATCATTCTACACGTTTTTCAAGCACGTTCAATGGGGTCGATCCTTTATTTTTACGTAAAGAATGCTTCACATTCAATGCTGGAATCAGCAGACCCTGTCCGCTGGTCAATCCTTTTGCTGGTCTGTTTTCCTGAAAATAAGTATCAACTGCCCCTGGGTTTTTGTATCATGGAGAGACTACCGTCAACCCTTCTCTGTATACTCAGGAAGACTTTCGTAAAAATCTTTATCCACTGTCAACCTTATGCTGTTTTCATCTACACTTCTGATCCATTTGGTCGGCACGACCTTGTGACTCTTGGACAACACACCGCTTTCCACAAGGATATGGGTCGCGAAGTTTTCATCGGGATCCACATAAATGCTTTCCACTTTTCCCAGATCTTCTCCGCCCTGATCCATGACCTTTGCACCTTCTTCGAGTGGCACAGTATCCGGCGGAACGTTTTTCTGGGTAGCGCGCACATACGGAGACCTGGCATATCCTGGGTAAGCGCCTAAACCAGCCCACCAGATGCCGCCTGGATATCCATGATACCAGGCGACAGGGGAAACATCCTGCATATTGAGTTTTTGCCGGATTCCGGGATCACTCATGTCGATGTAGTACGATTCCTCAAAATCCGGCAATTCATCCGGATTTTCCGCTCCGGGTTTTACAAGCACTTCTTCCTCGGTCGCGCTTGCGACCTGATCCACCGGCATCACTTTGTCTTTCGTAAACAAAATCCCTTTTTTTACAACCAGATGAGTTATCTCCCGGGAACCGGGCTCTACAACAACACGGTCAACAGTGCCTATTTTGCTGCCGTCCGAGGCCCGAACATCTGCGTCCTTTTTAAACTGCATACTTTCCTCCTTTCAAAATTTCTATCCGTTTTCGGTGTCAATCCATTTACCTCGATACTATCTAAGCAGCCGTTCGCCAGCAATAAGGGAAAGCATGTATTTCGGGAACCATCTATGACAGAAATGAATCGACGCGCCTACAGGCCACAAGCTTTTTATGAGATCCCTCGCGAATTTCATTCCCGAGCTCGTTATGAAGGAGCCTTATGTAGGTCCCTACAATGCAAACAAAACGTGCTCCGATTTCTCTCCTACTGAAAACAACAAAAAAGCCCCCAAGCTATTGATTTAACTTGGAGGCTTTCTTTTATCTTCTGGAGGCGGCAACCGGATTCGAACCGGTGAATAACGGTTTTGCAGACCGCTGCCTTACCACTTGGCTATGCCGCCATTCCTCTTTTTCGAAATGGAGCGGGAAACGGGACTTGAACCCGCGACAACCACGTTGGCAACGTGGGGCTCTACCAACTGAGCTATTCCCGCCCTGAAAAAATTATTTTACATCTCCGAAGCCCATTGTCAATAAAATTTTAACTCCGGCCGCAAACTCCCTCCTCTTAATCCTGCGATTCATAACCACCTGCGTATTTCAACACCCTTTCGACAAAACCACGGGTTTCCTCGAAGGGAGGGACATCCTGGTAGGAATCAACCCTCTCCGGGCCTGCATTATAGGCAGCAAGCGCCAGACGAACGTTCCCCTTGTACTGCTT
>JAGYMJ010000106.1 GCA_018400625.1 Planctomycetota bacterium | reverse complement strand
TCTTCTCATAGGGTTTGCTAATCTGACAGTAATGGCAGGTGACTTCCTCACTTTCGCGTTTGGGTGGGGTTCCATGCTGGTTCTGCTTTATGCTTTTCTGCTTCCGGGTTCCGAAGCCACCGCAAGAAAAGCCGTCTCGGTGGTCGGGACCGCCGATTTCATGCTGATTTTAGGGATATCCCTTTATGCGCTCATCTCGCCGCACAACACCCTTATCCCGAGTGGTGGCGAAGGGATTGTAATGGACACCTCCATCAGTCTTGCAGCTTTCATTCTGCTTTTTGGCGGTGCAATTGGTAAGGCGGGGGCCTGGCCGTTTCACCCCTGGATTCCCGACGCTTCAACCACAGCATCAATGCCGGTCATGGCTATATTGCCCGCGTCACTGGATAAATTGCTGGGAATATATCTCCTGGCGCGCGTTTGCACGGATCTTTTCGTCCTGAATGGGACGGCGATGGGAATTATGCTGCTTGTTGGCGGATTCACGGTACTTTTTGCGGTGATGATGGCGCTTGTCCAGAAAGATGCCCGGCGCCTCCTCTCCTACCATGCCGTCAGTCAGGTGGGTTATATGGTGATCGGATTCGGCACGGGGGTGCCTATAGGGTTCGCCGCAGGATTGTTCCATATGCTGAACCATGCTATCTATAAGGCAGGTCTTTTCTTATCTGCCGGGGCCGCTGGTAAAGAGAAAGGTACTTTTGAAATTGCCAATCTGGGCGGGTTGGCCAAGTACATGCCTGTGACGTTTTTCTGTGCATTGATCTTTTCACTGGCCATCTCCGGTGTACCGCCCCTTAATGGTTTTGTCTCTAAATGGATGGTCTATCAGGGAACCATTGCCGGTCTTATGGGGGCCGGTGGAGTTCTTCGGGTTATCTTCATCCTCGCACTGCTTGCGGCGATGTTCGGAAGCGCCCTAACTCTGGCCAGTTTTGTCAAATTTATCCATTCAGTATTTCTGGGCCAGGAAAGTCATGAGGATAAATCCCATCCCAGGGAAGCTGTAAAATCCATGCGCTATCCGATGATGGTTCTTGCCGCGCTCTGTATCCTTCTGGGGGCGGCGCCTCATCTGTTCCTTCATACGGCAGTAGCCCCCTGGATGCCGGAAGGAACTGAAATGATCGGTGAATGGCAGGCGCTTCCGGCTTTTATACTGCTGGCTATCGGTCTGTTGATTGGAGCCGGCATTGTCTTCGGATGGCTTGCTAAGGGCAAGGTCAGAAGTTCGGAAGCTTACTTTGGCGGCCAGGAGCCCGCGGACGACCTGAACTATCCAGCAACCGAGTTCTACAAACCCGTCCAGGAAATGGCGCCTTTAGCTGCCTTTTACCATATAATGAACTGGAAAATTATGGATATTTACTGTGTTCTGACCTCCGGTTTTAAGATTTTCGGCTTTATACTTTATTATTTAGTGGATCGGGTGATTAACCTGTTGACAGTCGGCGTGGGGATGGCGGTTTTAGGCGGCAGCAAAGTGTTCAGGAAAGCCCATACGGGAAATTTTGACTTTTATATCGTTTGGTGCTTGTTGGCTATGGCAATACTCCTTTTTGTAATTGTACGGTGATACGATGATAGAACTGCATATAATACTGTTTTTCATGATATTGGCGGCATTGATTGCGGTCGAGATGCGTGGGCTTTTAAACAGTGTCATAGCCCTGGGGGCTGTGGGAATGGGGCTGGTACTGCAGTTCCTCCTTTTAAGAGCGCCCGACCTGGCCATCGTTCAGCTTGTAGTGGAAATACTCATTCTTATCCTGCTTATCCGGGCTACCGTGAAGCTTGACCGACCGTCCGAATCCACACTTAAGGAAAATTGGGCCTATGTCTTATGCCTGCTTTTATTCGCAGGGGTATTCCTTTGGTTCGGATATCGGGCGCTTGAAGGACTTCCCCTATTTGGTGCGCCGGAGATGAATGTTAGTGATTATTATATTTCAAACGCTATGGAACAGACCGGCGCGGCCAATATCGTCACTTCCATATTGCTTGATTTCAGAGCTTATGACACATTGGGGGAAGTCACTGTATTGTTTACTTCAATAGTCGGTGCGATTGCAGTACTCAGGAAAATTGGGAGGAAACAATGAAAGAAGAACAAGGCATGAGCATACTCGTAAAACGGATCACACGGATGACTGTCAGCTTGATCCTCCTTTACGGATTTTACATAGCCCTCCACGGTCATTTGAGTCCGGGGGGCGGCTTTGCTGGAGGCGTGATATTTGCCCTCTCGATGATACATATAACGCTTGCTTTTGGGGCCGAAGGTGTTAAAGAGATCATGTCAAAAGCGAAAGCTTCATTTTTGGAATCAGCAGGTGCTCTTCTATTTCTTCTGATAGGTGTGAGCGGAATATTGTCAGGCGCTTTTTTCCTCAATTTTCTTCCGACCGGATACGAGTTTCGTTTTTTCAGCGGTGGAACGATGATATTTTCCAACATGGCCATATTTATAAAGGTGGGCGCAGGACTGTTTGCCGTCTTCGTGGTACTGGCTTTCCTGGGTCCTGAGGGGCATACTGAGGATAATGACGGAGGTGAAAAATGACTCTTTATTTTATGACTTTTATCCTTTTCTGCATCGGTATGTATGCACTGGTCGTTAAGAAAAACCTTGTAAAAAAGATTATAGGTCTGGTGATCATTGAAAACGCCGTGAACTTGTTTTTGATATTGGTCGGATTCCGCTTTGATGCTGAAGCGCCGATTTTAGAGGAAGGGATGGGAAAGATGGTGGCCTTTGTTGATCCGCTGCCACAGGCAATGATTTTGACTTCAATTGTCATCGGACTCGGTGTAGTCGCTTTGCTTGTAGCTATCGCCATAAGGATTTATGAGAAATATGGAACTTTTGATATAAGTCAAATTAGGGAGTTACGGGGATGATACCAGCATTTGTAATAATACCACTGGCATGCGCTTTTTTGATCCCTCTTTGCGCAAGGAAGTTTGAACCTGCTGCTCCGGTAATCGCCGGCATGGGCTCGCTGTTGTTGCTTATCCTGTCCGTATGGAGCGTTTTTTGGCTGCAAGGTGGCATTGCCGTATATGAAGTGGGGGGAATAGCGGCGCCTTACGGCATTCTGATGGTGCTTGATGGACTCTCTGTAATGATGCTGCTGGTCGTGAATGTTGTCGGGTTCCTGTCCCTTGTCTATTCCATCGGCTACATGAGAAGATTCAGTTCACCGGCCCATTACTATACCTTGTATTCTCTTTTACTGGTCGGTCTTAATGGTGTAGTGATAAGCGGTGATATGTTCAATCTTTTCGTTTTTGTTGAAATCACGGCCATTGCCAGTTATGCTCTGGTTGCCTTCGGAACGGAAAAACACGAACTGGAAGCCGCATTCCG
>JAGYMJ010000105.1 GCA_018400625.1 Planctomycetota bacterium | reverse complement strand
GAAATGCCCGACCACGCACCACATATACTGTCCATCGGTACGGCTAATCCCGATTTATACCTTACCCAGCAGGACGTTTACAATTTTTACAACTCTCACGACCTCCTGCCTGAAGGCCAAAAAGCGCTTTATGATCGGCTGCTGCTCAGCAGCCCGATAAAAGGCCGGTATTTTGGATTGGACGATCCCGCTGAAATAATCAATGAGACTCCGGATTCTCAGATAAGGAGATACAGTTCACAGGCCAGGAAAACAGCAGCTCAGGCCTGTCGTTCAGCCATGGCCGATGCGAGGCTTTCCCCGAACGATATCGGCGGCATCGTGGTCAACACATGCACCGGTTACCTCTGTCCGGGATTGACTTCCTACCTTGCCGGCGACCTCGGTCTGAACAATGATATAAAAGCCGTTGATATAATGGGAATGGGCTGTGGCTCGGCACTGCCCAATCTTGAATGTGGATTGGGCATGCATGCCCGCACGCGCGACAAACCGGTGATATGTGTCGCCGTTGAGATATGTTCAGCCACACACATGATCGAAGATGATCCGGGTTTGACGGTGAGCAACTGTATTTTCGGCGACGGGGCCGCATCCGCCGTCGTCGGAAAAAATTCAGCCGACAAGATGGGGATGCGCATGGCTGATTTTGAAACCGGTCTTTTCCCCGAACACCGTGAGGCACTCCGTTATAAGAACTATCACGGACATCTGCGCAACACCCTTACAAGCCGGGTTCCGGCTGTTGGTTCACGCTGTCTGGAAAGAGTCACAGATAAATTGCTTAAAAGAAATAACCTGAAAATTCCCGATATTCAATGGTGGGCCGTTCACGCCGGCGGAACTCAGATACTGGATCATGTCGCCAAACGGTTTAGCCTCTCCCCCGCCCGACTGGAAACATCCTACGAGATTTTCAAACAATACGGCAACATGTCCTCACCCACCGTGCTCTTCGTCCTGAAAGATCTTATGCAACGCGGTCTGACCGTCGGTCCCGGCCTGCTGCTGGCATTTGGAGCCGGGTTTACGGCATTCGCCGCCCTCGTTTTTGGAGAGTGATCCATGCGCCATAAATACGACACCAACCCGCATTGGCCGGTCATGATCGTCGGCGCCGGGCCGGTCGGTTTGCTCCTGGCCAACTTTCTGGGCCAACGTGGGATCCGCTGCCTGCTGATCGAAAAACGCGCCCAAACTATCGACTGGTCGAGAGCTATCGGGATCACACCACCTTCGCTGGAAATCCTGAGACTGGCCGGTCTGCACTGCGAAATGACGAACCAGGGCGTAAAAGTTCAAGAAGCTGTCGTTCACGATGATCGCGGTCGTGCAGGGTCTCTGAGCTTCAATCAGATCCCGTCACGCTACCGATTCATCCTCACACTGCCGCAGTCAAAAACCATGAAAACACTCGAAGAAGCCCTTCAACGGCATCCGAGCGTGACTTTTCAGCGTGGCACGGAGCTTATTAAATTGCAGAGCGGTGAACAACATGTTCGGGCGAAATTAAAAGATATCACGGGAAACAACCGGACAGAGACGGTCAACGCCCAATGGCTGGTGGGAACTGACGGCGCCGACAGCCCCACCAGGAAAATGATGGGCATACACTTTAAACGCCGTCCCTATGGCCTGTCGTTCGTTATGGCCGACTACGAAGACACAACCGGCTGGGGTGATGAAGCGCACCTGTTTTTCACTCAACACGGGTCACTGGAGTCGTTCCCTCTACCGGACAAAAAACGCCGCTGGATTGCGCTTTTGGACGGTGAAAATAATGCAAAAACAGATAAGGGGTGGCTGGAACAACAGACGCTTCTTTTGAGTGGAAAGGATATTGCCGGGCTCCGATGCTCGCCGATATTTTATTTCGAGCCGGAAAAAATCAGCGTCAGCCGGCTGTGGGCCGATCGAACAATACTGGCCGGAGACGCCGCCCATGTGATGAGTCCCATCGGGGGGCAGGGCATGAACACCGGATTTGCCGACGCTGAATTCCTTGCATCTCTGCTGCCGGAACTGTTGAACCGAAGCGAAAGTGAGCACGAAGAAATATTAAACAACTATGACTTTCGCCGCCGTCGTGCAGCGCGCTCGGCCCGGCGTCGTTCCGCACTCGGCATGTGGGTGGGAACCCGTACCGGAGCCCGGGCTTCAACCATCCGCAGTGTATTGCTGCGCCGAATTCTGCTCAAATCGCCGCTGCGTGAGAAACTTGCCCCGCATTTTGCCATGCTGAATATACCTTTCAATCGCCTCAACCGGCCCCATGCCGGCTTCATTAATTAACAAGGCAAAAAAAATGACGAAATTCAACCTGAGATCGCGCGATTATTTGAATACGCCGGAGCGTAAGCAAATATTCAACAGGTATCTTTTCTCCGCCATCGCTCCGGAATACGGGGCCATGAGCAAAGTCCTGTCACTGGGAAGAGACAGGGTCTGGAAAAGAAAAATGATCGATGCTCTGCCGGACATCAGGCAACCTCAATGCCTTGATCTGGCATGCGGAAACGGTGATTTGACCGAACTTTTGATGGAAAAATATCCTGATTGCAATATCATCGCACTGGATCTGGCCGAGCCGATGCTGAAACAGGCCGATAAACGTCTGGGGCCTGCCGCATCGATCCAATTCCTCCAGAAGGATATGGCTGATACCGGTCTGCCGGCGGAGGATTTTCACCTGATCACTGTAGGGTATGGACTCCGCAACGCCCCGGATATCAACGGTGCTTTTTGTGAAATTCAACGTCTGCTGGCGCCCAACGGCATCGTTGCAGTACTGGATTTTTCGCGCTTCAACAATCCATTGTGCGCAGATATGGAACTCCATCTGCTCGCACTGTGGTGCGGGATGTGGGGACTCTTGCGAAGTGGAAATCCGGACACGTACGGATATATCGCCGAAAGCCTGTCACGGTTTCCGAACCGATCAGAACTGCATGAGAAATTCGCCGCACACGGTCTTAAAATAACCCGATCAAAGCGTCATTTTTTCGGTATAACTGAAACCATCATCGCGACAAAAAGAGTATGAATAAACCTATGCTGCTTCCCCCGGATTTGAGCAACCGAACAGAAGAGTCCGAGCTGATGGATTTTCCGGACTCCGACCTTTACATGCTGGAAAATACACTCGCCCTGTTTGAAATCCTGAACCGCTGCATGACGCGCGTCAGATCCATACTCACCCTTTACGTTATCAGGGCCATGCAGCGCCGGCCCGAGCGCGAATATCACCTGGTTGATTTAGGGGCGGGCGCCTGCGAAACAGCCGCCTGGCTGCTTAACTATTGCCGTGATAAAAACCTGAAACTCAGGATTTCAGCCTGCGATCACGATCGGAGAGTGGTTCGATATGCCCGAAAACATTATGGTTCTGTAACCCATCTGAAAATCCTGCATCGCGATATGAGATTCATCGATGATCTGAAACCCATTGATTTTATATTTGCCAACCACCTGCTCCACCATCTTAGAGACCCGCAGATTATTGAGCTTATACAGTATCTTTCAAGATTCTCGCACGCAACCATCATTTTCAATGACCTCCAACGCCGTCGCCTGTCTTACACGGCATATTATCTCATCAGTTTTCTCTTTCCCCAAAACAATTTCGCGCGCCACGACGGGCTTGTTTCAATCCGCAAAGGTTTTACAAATCGAGAGTTACGTGATCTTATAAAAACAGCACAGCCCAACGGCGTAAAATATCAGATCAGGACGCTTTTCCCGGGAAGAATTTTGCTTATAGGCAATCCCTACCGGGCGAAGTGGAAATCCTCGAACGCCTCGCGCTGAAGGCCGATGTCGCGCTCAACAACCTCGGGGTTCGTAGCGAACAGGATGTTGAAGTCATGCTCAAGGTCAGGGTCACGGCCGATCCGCCCCCTGAACTGATCGATGATATAGATGGGGTTCCCGTCCTCATCGACACGCTCCATGTCCAGCGTCCCCTCGAACGCCGGGTCGGCAGCGAAAGATGTGCTGTCGGGGTTGAACGTTTCACGATACTCAGGATAGGTCCATCGCCGCAGTTCTTGCACGGCATAGGGTTCTTCCGGGTCGAAATCCACAGCGTAAATTTCTGCCCGGGCCGCACGCTCATAGGCCACTTTGTCGTAGAACATCCACATGTTCCGCTCCTCGATGGGCATCCGAAGGTAGAAAACATTGTTGTCCTCGACCATCGATTCGACACGTCCGATGTTCAAAAAACTTCCACCCGCCTTTCGAGGCAGATTGTCGGTGAAGATGTTGTTCTTGATAGTGAACTTCTGGTCGGGGGTGTTGATAACCTCGCTGATGTGGCTGATGAAGTTGCGGAAGAACACGTTGTTCTCGATGCGCATGTTGGGCGAAGCGGCAAAACCGATACCGCCGCCCATGGATGAAAAGATGACGCAGTTTTTCACCAGCACGTCGGAAGAGTGGTGCGCCTGGAGCAACCCGGGCGAATACGGCCCGGCGCCGCTGCCGTCGAGGTAGCACCGCGTAATGTTGATGTCGTTGGAGCGGTACAGTACGATCGCTCCGTTGCGCCCGCCGGGCCAGGGAAGCGTGCCGCCGCGGGCAAGGTCGGTGAAGTAAAACCCGTCGATATTGATGTGCGCCTTGTCGGTCACATAAAAGACGTTCGTCAACGTGCGCTCGTAGCCGTCGAAGACCACCTTTTCGCCGGTAACCGACGTGAAGGTGATGGGCTTGTCTTCGTCGCCGGTGGCGCGAACACGCACGGACTCGTGGTATGTCCCGCCCGCGATCTTGACGGTGTCTCCGGGCCGCGCCCTGTCGGCGGCGTGGTTGACCGTCCTCCAGGCATCTTCCCGGCTCAGGCCGCTCTTGCTGTTGTCGCCGTCCGGCGCAACATAATACACGGCCGGTTCAGTATCCTCCGCCAGGGTGCGGAAAGATACAGTCACACCATTTTCAGACACGTCCGCCCCGGGGAACGAATCCAGAACCTCAAAGGGCGCGTCGATACCGAGGTGGAAGAAATACTCGGTGTCCGGTTCGAGGCCGGTGAGGCTGAACGATCCCGCCAGGTGCGCCGTAATCTCCTCGCCTTCTCCCAGGTTCGCGCTCCTGCCCCAGGCAACGGAAAGGCCGACACGCGCAGAAGTCCACCATTCGATGTTGGCCGTGGTCGCAGTAGTCGAATGCACACGCGGCCCGGCGAGCCGCACCTCGTCATGATCGAAGTCCGCAGCAGGATTGTAAGGGCCGATCGCGGTACCATAGGGACCGGCTACGGCGAGGCCGGTGTCGTCGGCCGAGCGTGCCGCTCCGTCTTCGGGGAACGGCGCAGCGGCCACCGCCGAATAACGGTCATGATCCCCGGGGGATTCTCGGAGTCCATATATACGGCCTTCGGAGCGGATCACATGTCCATCCGCCGCATAAACGTTGTAGTCGCTGTGAAGGATCGACTCGTCAAGATCGGTCATCAGGGCCGGAGCACCCGAGTTGTCGAAGTAGTTACCCCGAGCCAACAGAGCCGGGGTGCGCTGAAGATTGATCCCCGCCTGGGAAAAGCCTCTGAAAACACTGTGCGTCACGCGAAGATTTGCAACGTTATCCACGTCAACCGCCACAGGCCCGCCCAGGAGCCGGCAGCTGTCCAGCTCGGCGCGTTCCGCACCGGAAATGCCCACCGTGTCGCGGAAGGTCAGCCTGGTGAAGCTGACCGAAGCGCCATCGACGCGCACGGGGCCGGAGAGAGAAACCGTGCCATGCCCGCGTCCGCGCACGCTCACCTCATCGTTGCCGTTGCCGGAGATGGCGGACGGCGCTTCGACCGAGTATTCGCCCGGCGCGATATAGAGGGTATCACCGGAAGAGAGCTGGTTCAGGGCGTGGCCGAGACTGCCCCAGGCCGCCGCTACGGAAAGTCCGTCGTCATTATCGTCGCCGTCTTCCGAAAGATAAAAGATGTTGGGCTCGTAGGGATAGGGGCCGAGGTCGCTGCCGTCGCCGGCCTGCCCCCGGAAGCGCGAGGTCGATTGGAGGCGGTAATCGTGATTGGCCGGATCGGCGAACTCCGCGTCCAGGTCCAGGTCAGGATGATCGGCCAGGTGGATGTTGTCGCGATATCGCGGTCCCAGCTCGCGGATATGCCCAATGAGGGAATGAACAGCACTCCGGGAAACCGCATCTGAAGCCCATGATCCCGCACCGACCGAACGTTCGGCGAGATTTTCTTGACCCGCCTTGAGCTGGAAGTCGCTGGAATTCCCCCACGAAACCGAATTATAGACGCGCCCGCTCTCCCCCCCGATGTAGAGCAGAATCCCATGGCGCCCGTTCAGGAAGGCCGTAAGGGAATAGCACTATCTGGATTGACTCCAAGTCAAATTGTAAAAGCATT